>DASVEH010000236.1:0-5134 GCA_036380655.1 Candidatus Limnocylindria bacterium
CCGGGGACCGGCGACGCGGCGCTCAGCCTCAGCCAGCTCATCCCGCTGACCGGCGCGGTGATCGTCACCACGCCGCAGGAGGTCAGCCTCCTCGACGCGCGCAAGGCGGTCGCCATGTTCAACAAGGTGAACGTGCGGACCCTCGGCGTGATCGAGAACATGAGCGGCTTCATCTGCCCGCACTGCAGCGAGGAGCACGACATCTTCGGCTCCGGCGGTGGCGAGAAGATCGCCCGTGAGCTGGAGCTCGAGGTGCTCGGCCGCATCCCGCTCGAGCCCGCTGTGCGCGCCGGCGGTGACGCAGGCGTGCCGATCACCTCGGCGCAGTATCCCGGCGGCGAGTCGTCGCTGGCGGCCGCCGCGCTGCGAGAGGTGGCGCGCACCGTCGCCGGCAAGGTGAGCGTGCTGGCCGCGCCGGTGAGCATGGCCACCGCCGTCTGATCGGACCGCGGCCGGAACGGGATACCCCCATGGTCCCCTCGCACGAGTACCCCGCGGGGCATTGTGCGCGGGGCCGGGGGCGGTGAGAATCCGCGCATGCGTATTGCGGTCATCGCCGACGTCCATGCCAACCTGCCGGCCCTGCGGGCCGTGATCGACGACATCGCGCGCATCGGCGCCGATGCCATCTACTGCGCCGGCGACGTCGTCGGTCGAGGGCCCCATCCGAACGAGACGGTCGACCTGCTGAGGACGCTCGAAGTCCCCACCGTGCAGGGGAACTGGGACGAGGCGGCGGGGATGGACCGCGAGCAGACCGGCGCCGCCTGGACCTCGAGCGAGGCCGAGGCGGCCGGCGACGCCTCGATGCGCTGGACGGCGGAGACGCTCACCGAGGAGAACAAGTCGTGGCTCCGGCAGCTGCCGAAGACGCTGCGGGTGAACATCGCGGGACGATCTGCCTACCTCTTCCACGGATCACCGCTGCGCCAGAACGAGTACCTCTGGTCCGAGCGCCCGTCGCGTGTGTTCGCCCGCATCGCCAGCGACGAGGCGGACGACCTGTTCTGCTTCGGCCACACCCACGAGGCGTTCCACCGGGTCGTCGGGCAGTCGCACTTCGTTGCCTGCGGCTCGGTGGGCTGTGGGACCGACGGCGACGCGCGGGCGCGATACGCGGTCGTCTACATCGGCGACCCGGACATCGCGATCGGCTTCCGCTCGGTCGACTACGACCACCTGGCGGTCGTGCGCGACCTGGCTGCCCACGGGCTGTCCGTCGACCTGCTGCGCGTGCCGCCCACGGCGCACCCCCACGTGCCGGGCGAGGCGCGGACCGCCTAGGCGGTCTTCCCTTCCTTCTGGTACGGCTGGCCGACCGCCGCCGGAGCGATCGACCTCCCGACCACGCCGGCCAGGATGACGATCGTCACGATGTAGGGCAGGGCGCCGTACACCTGGGTCGGAATGGCTCCCATGATCGCCCCCAGATCGGCGTACTCGTCGCCCGGCGGACGGATGCGGACCGCCTGGCCGAAGGCGCCGGAGTAGGCGAACAGGAGCGCGGCGCCGAAGGCGCCGATGGGAGTCCATCGGCCGAAGATCACTGCGGCCAGCGCGATGAAGCCCCGGCCGGCGGTCATGTTGTTCTGGAAGGAGCCTGTTCCTTCCAGGGTGAGGTAGGCGCCCGCCAGCCCCGCGAAGATCCCGGCCACGATGACGTTCCGATAGCGCAGCCGGATGACGTTGATGCCCACCGTGTCGGCAGCCCGCGGGTGCTCGCCGACGGCGCGCGTCCGGAGGCCCCAGCGCGACCGGAAGAGGAGGATCTGGAGGACGATCACGAACACGATGACCGACATGGCGATCGGTCCCTGCTCGAGGAGCATCTCGATGATCCAGCCGATGACCGGGAAGTTGGCGACCTCCGGCGGCAGGCGGAACGACGAGAAGGTGCCCGCCCCGAGCCGCGGGTTCGGCGAGATGACGAGCCGGTTCAGGTACCCGGTCAGGCCGAGAGCCGCCACGTTGATGATCACGCCACTGATGATCTGGTCGGCCCCCACCGTGATCGAGAGCCACGCGTGGAGGGCGGAGAGCAGCATGGCGGTGAGGATCGCCGCGATCACGCCGACGAGCAGCGCCGGGGTGATGCCGAACGGTCCCCAGCCCTCTCCGCCGAACGTCTGCTGGAAGAGCCCGGCGGCAAGGAAGCCGGCGAAGGCGCCCGCCAGCATCATCCCCTCGATGCCGATGTTCACGATGCCCGAACGCTCATTCATGATCCCGCACAGCGCGCCGAGCGCGATCGGTGCTGACAGGCCGAGCACGATCGGCGCGATGCCGGGCGTCACCTCGATGACGTAGCCGATGAACTGGAAGAGGACTCCGACGATCGGGATCCCGTACACGACGTCCATCAGGTTCCGCTCCCGTAGCTGCGCGTGACCGTCTGGAGCTCGTCGGGCTCGGCGCTCGGGGCCCGGATGCGCAGGGCGCGGCGGATGACGAGATCGGCCGCCAGGAAGAGGAGGATGGTGGCCTGGATGACGTCGATGATCTCGACGGGGATGCCGGCCTCGATCTGCATGAGGCCCGAGCCGGCGCGCATGGCCCCGAACAGGAGCGCGGCGAGCGTGATCCCGACCGGGTGGGCACGGCCGAGGAGCGCCACCGAGATCGAGTCGAAGCCGATCGAGGTCCCGTACGACGCATTCATGAAGTGGCTGATGCCGAGGATCTGGCCCGCGCCGGCCAGCCCGGCCAGCATGCCGCACAGGGACATGGTGAGGATCGTGATGAGGGCCGGATGCATGCCGGCATAGCGCGCCGCGTCCGGGTTGGCTCCGACCGTCCGGATCTCGAAGCCGAGCGTGCTGCGCCAGACGAGCCACCAGACCGCCGGCACCAGCGCAAAGGCGATGAGAACCCCGAGGTGCACGTTCGCGCCGAAGACCGGGAACGTCGGCAGCTCCGCGTTCCCGAGCGGTCCGGTACGCGAGAAGGAGAAGCCGGGGGCCTCCAGCGGTCCGGTGATGAGGTAGCCGATGAGGGCGCCGGCGATGAAGTTGAGCATGATGGTGGTGACCACCTCGTGGGCGCCAGTCCATGCCTTCAGCGCTCCCGGGATGAATCCCCATGCCGCTCCGAGGAGCCCGCCGGCCAGGATGGCCACCGGGATCGCCATCAACGGAGAGGCGCCGGCGAGATACGCGCCGGCTGCCGCCGAACCGAGCGCTCCCATCAGGAACTGACCCTGGGCCCCGATGTTGAAGAGCCCCGCCTTGAAGCCGAGGCCGACCGCCATGCCGCCCAGGATGAGCGGGGTGGCGCTGACGACGCTGAAGACGACGCCGCGGATGCTGCCGAACGCGCCCTGGAACAGGTTCGCGTACGCCTGGAAGGGCAGGCCCGGGTCGAACGAGCCCCCGGCCAGGCTCGACAGCAGGATGATGATGCCGCCGATGACCATGGCCCCGACGACCGCAGTGATCGGTACCGCGACCAGGCCGATGACGCGCGCCAGTGTGCTCCGCCTAGCCGGCGTGCGCTCGGCGGCCGTCACGACGCCTGCTCCAGCTCCGCGGTCATGTCCTTCGTGGCCTCCGCGCTGACGCGACCGCCGGTCGCCATCAGGAGGCCGATCTCCTCGCGGTCGGCCTTGCGGGCGTCGACGACGGCCACAAGCTCACCGCGGTACATCACGCCGATCCGGTCGGACAGCTCGAGCACCTCGTCGAGCTCCGCAGAGATGAGGAGCACCGCCGTCCCCGCATTGCGGCGCTTGATGGTCTCGGAATGGATGAACTCCACGCTACCGACGTCGAGACCTCGGGTCGGCTGGTCGAGCACGAGCAGCTCGAGCGGCCGTCCCAGCTCCCGCGCCACGACCACCTTCTGCTGGTTGCCACCCGAGAGCGTGCCGGCCGGCACGGCCGTCGACGGCGTCCGCACGTCGAACTCGGTAACGCACGCCTGGGAACGGGAGCGGATCGCCTCGTCGTTACGGACCAGGCCGCTCGCATACGGAGCGGCGTGGTAGTCGTTCAGCACGAAGTTGTCGGTGAGCGGGAACGACAGCACGAGGCCGAAGCGATGGCGATCGGCCGGCACGAAGCCGACGCCCTGCTCGTGGAGCTCGCGCGGGCTGGCAGCCGTGATGTCGCGGCCCGAGAGCAGGACGCGGCCGCCGGTCGTCCGCCGCAGCCCCATGATCGCTTCCACCAGCTCGTCCTGGCCGTTTCCCGCCACGCCGGCGATCCCGAATATCTCGCCGGCCCGCAGCTCGAAGCTGACGCCGTGGACGACCTCGTGGTGCCGATCGTCGGCGACCCGGACGTCCTCTGCCACGAACGCGACCTCTCCGGGCGTGCTCTCGCCGCGGTTGGCGGTCAGCTGTACCGCGCGACCCACCATCAGCTCGGCGAGGTCGTCCTCGTTCGTCTCCGAGGGGATGCGCGTACCGACCACCTTGCCGCGCCGAATGACCGTGATCCGGTCCGCGATCTCGAGGACCTCGTACAGCTTGTGGCTGATGAAGATCACACTCGTGCCGAGCTCCGAGGTCAGCTGACGCAGCACGACGAAGATCTCGCGCGTTTCCTGTGGCGTCAGGACGGCGGTCGGCTCATCGAGGACGAGGATCTGGGCGTTGCGGTAGAGCGCCTTCAGGATCTCGACGCGCTGCTGCCAGCCGACCGAGAGCGCGCCGACCGTCGCGTCGGGCTCGACCTCGAAGCCGAAGAAGCGTCCGAGCTCGCGAATCCGCGTGTGGGCGGCCCTGCGATCGACGAAGATCGGGTTGGCCATCGGCTCGTCGCCGAGCAGGATGTTCTCCGCCACGGTGAGGACCGGGACGAGCATGAAGTGCTGGTGCACCATGCTGATGCCGCGCGCGATGGCATCGGCCGGGCTGTTGATGGTGACGGGCTGGCCGTCCATCAGGATCTCGCCCTCGTCCGGCTCGGCCAGGCCATAGAGGATGTTCATGAGCGTCGACTTGCCGGCGCCGTTCTCGCCGAGGAGCGCGTGCACCTCGCCGCGCCGGAGGGTGAAGTCGATCGCGTCGTTCGCGGTCAGCGCGCCGAAGCGCTTCGTGATGCCGCGGAGCTCGAGCGCGAGCTCCGCGGCATCCTGGCGCCTCGCGGGTGAGGTCGCCATCGACGGACGGCTCAGCCGGCCGACGGCACGTCGA
>DASVEH010000237.1:0-7319 GCA_036380655.1 Candidatus Limnocylindria bacterium
CGTTCGTGGCGCCATTCGGATAGCTCGCCCGACTCTCGGCCGTCGCGGTGGTGTAGCGTTCGGCGCCCGAGAGGCGGCCGACGCTCGGGACGGCCGGGCTGATGCGGATGACCTTGTCGTTGCTTCCGTTCGAGCTGGTGAGGTAGAGCTGCCCACCGGGTCCCGACACCGTGGCGCGCAGCCGGCCCCAGGTGTTGTTGTAGTGGGTCGCCGGGCCGCCGAGGTCCGTGCCCGAGGCGTTGATGGGGAAGCGCCGGAGGTCCTGCTCCTTCAGCGTGCTGACGAACAGCTGTCCGTTGAAGTCCGCCCATTGCGAGCCGCTGACGAACGCGGCGCCCGAGGTTGCCAGCGTCGGCACGCCCGAGGCCCAGAGCGGCGTGATGTAATTGCTGGCGGACTTGCAGCCGGCGATCGTCCGGTAGGCGCGTCCGTCACCGGTGAAGCACGGCCACCCGTAGTTGCCCCCGGAGACGATGCGGTTGATCTCGTCGTCGCCATGCGCCGGCTCCGGGCCGTGCTCGGCGGCGTACACCTGGTCGGTTCCCGGGCGAATCGCGATCCCCTGCGGGTTGCGATGTCCCATCGAGTACACGGCGTTGCGGGTACCACCGATCAGCGGGTTGTCGGACGGCGTCGTCCCGTCGCGGTTGATGCGCAGGATCTTGCCATTCAGGCTGTTGCGGTTCTGGGCGCGGCTCCAATCGTTCGCGTCGCCCATGCTCACCCAGAGCTTCCCGAAGCGATCCATCTCGAGCGCGCAGCCGTTGTGGATCGTGTTGGCGATCATGCTGCCGATGAGGACGGTCTCGGCTCCCCAACCGCCGCCGGCGCCGACGCGGTAGCGGATGACCTGGTTGCGCCAGCCGCTGCCCGTCGTGCGCGAGGCGCAGACGTACACGAAGTGGTTCGACGCGAAGTTGACGTCGACGGCGATTCCCATCAGCCCCGCCTCGCCCTCCGCGCGGACGCTGGGGATGGTGATCGTTCGCAGCAGCTTGGCCCCCGCCGCCCCGCTCGAATAGACGCGGACGCGCCCGGGGCGCTCGGTGACGAGCATGGTCCCGTCGGGTGCGAAGGCCACGTCCCAGGGATGGACCAGGCCGGAGGCGATGACGGTGCTCTTGAGTGACGGCGCCGCGGCCGATGCGGCCTGCGGGAGCAGGCCGGCCAGGAGGCCGAGGACGAGGGGGAGGACGATGGATCGACGTCGGAGGTGCCCGGGCATCTGGCTCCCTTCAGTGCGTGGCGCTGCTGACGTCCGCGAGTGTACGGCGATGACGTCCGCGCTCGCATGACCCGATCGTGCAATCCGGGGCGGGATCATCGGCGGGCACGACGAAGGCCCCGGCCGAAGCCGGGGCCTTCGCATCGGTGCGAGGAGGGTGGACTAGAAGTCCATCCCGCCGCCGGGAGGCATGCCCGGCATCGCCTTCTCCTTCTCCGGGAGATCGGTGATGATCGTCTCGGTGGTCAGGAGCAGGCCGGCGATGCTGGCGGCGTTCTCGAGCGCCGAGCGCGTCACCTTGGCGGGGTCGATCACGCCGGTGGCGAACAGGTCACCGTACTCGCCCTTCTGCGCGTCGTAGCCGCTGCCGGGGCTGAGCTTGCGGACCGCCTCGACGACGACCGAGCCCTCCTGTCCGGCGTTGACGGCGATCTGGCGCAGCGGCTCCTCCAGCGCGCGGCGCAGGATGTTGACGCCGATGAGCTCGTCGCCGAGCACCTCGACCTTGTCGAGCGCCGGGAGCGAGTGGATGAGGACCGAGCCGCCACCGGCGACCATGCCCTCCTCGACACCGGCCCGGGCCGCCGAGAGGGCGTCCTCGATGCGGTGCTTCTTCTCCTTGAGCTCGACCTCGGTGGCCGCGCCGACCTTCAGGACCGCGACGCCGCCCGACAGCTTGGCGAGGCGCTCCTGGAGCTTCTCGCGATCGAAGTCGCTCGTGGTGTCCTCGATCTGCAGCTTGATCTGGCCGATGCGGGCCTTGATGGCAGCCGCGTCGCCCTTGCCCTCGACGAGGGTGGTGGTGTCCTTGGTGGCCGTCACTCGGCGCGCCTGGCCGAGATCCTCGAGCTGGACGCTGTCGAGCTTGCGGCCGACCTCCTCGCTGATCACGCGTGCCCCGGTCAGGGTCGCGATGTCCTCGAGCATGGCCTTGCGGCGGTCGCCGAAGCCGGGGGCCTTGACGGCCAGGACGCTGATCGTCCCCTTCAGCTTGTTGACCACCAGGGTGGCGAGCGCCTCACCGTCGACGTCCTCGGCGATGATCAGGAGCGGCTTGCCGGTCGAGACGGTCTTCTCGAGCGTCGGCAGGATGTCCGCCACGGCGCTGATCTTCTTGTCCGTGACGAGCACGAACGGCTGGTCGAGCGTGGCCTCCATCTTCCCGCCA
This sequence comes from Candidatus Limnocylindria bacterium, assembly GCA_036380655.1. Taxonomy (GTDB): domain Bacteria; phylum Chloroflexota; class Limnocylindria; order QHBO01; family QHBO01; genus JACDBZ01. The sequence continues at coordinate 2,394 of DASVEH010000237.1, forward strand.
TCGGTCGAGGTGACCATGTAGGCGGACAGGTAGCCGCGATCGAGCTGCATGCCCTCGACGAACTCCTTGTCGAGCTTGAGGCCCTGCGACTCCTCGACGGTCACGACGCCGTCCTTGCCGACCTTGTCCATCACGTCGGCGATCATCTGGCCGATCTCGTTGTCGCGGGCGCTGATCGAGGCGATGTGCGCGATGTCATCGGTCGTCTCGACCGGCTTGGAGAGTCTCTTGATCTCCTCGACGATGGCGGCGACGCCCTTCTCGAGGCCGCGCTTGAGGCCCATCGGGCTGGCGCCGGCGGTGACGTTCTTGAGGCCCTCGGTGATGATGGCCTGCGCCAGCACGATGCTGGTGGTCGTGCCGTCTCCGGCAACGTCGTTGGTCTTGGTCGCGACCTCCTCGAGCAGCTGAGCACCCATGTTCTCGTACGGGTCCTCGAGCTCGATGTCGCGGGCAATGGTGACACCGTCGTTGGTGATCGTCGGTGCGCCGAACTTCTTGTCGAGCAGGGCGTATCGGCCCTTGGGGCCGAGCGTGACCTTGACGGCGTCCGCCATCTTGTCCACGCCGCGCTTCAGCGAGCGACGCGCCTCTTCCTCGAACAGCAGCTGCTTCGCCACGGTTCTCTCTCTTCCTCCTCGGTTGGGTCGCCGCGCCGATGGCGGCGGGATGGATTGCTCGTCGCTACTCGACGATGGCCAGGATGTCGCCGTGCTTCAGGATCAGGAGCTCGTCGTCATCGAGCTTGAACTCGGTGCCGGCGTACTTCTGGAAGAGCACCTTCTGGCCGACCGCGACCTCGATCTCTTCGCGCGACCCATTGTCGAGGGTGCGACCCGTGCCAACGGCCAGGATCGTGCCCTCCTGCGGGCGCTCCTTGGCGGTGTCCGGCAGGACGATGCCGCTCTTCGTCATCTCCTCGCGGGGGGTCGGCTTGACGATCACATTGCTGCCCAGGGGCTTGAGCTGGGTCGCCGTGCCGCTGACCGTGCTGGTCATGTGTGCGTGATGCCTCCTTGCGTGCGCAACCGGTGCAGGTTGGTGCGATTGAGCAGCCCTCCTGCGGGAGTGCCAGCGCGGCCGATGCGACCGGGTGACTGGCACTCAACCGTCGAGAGTGCTAAGCGGCAAGGTAGCACTCGCCGATCGGCGATGTCAAGGCGCTCCGAACGTGACGATGCCCCGGCGCGGGGCCGGGGCATCGGGGGCGTGGATGCAGGCGGAATCAGGCCCGATGGGTCACCATCAGGGCACTCGGAACGGGCTCGACATCACCGCCGTCGCCACCGTCCGTCGTCTCACCACCGCCGTTCGGCGCGAGGACGAGCACGTACACGAGAACCGCGATCACGATGATCGCGATGATGATGCCGAGAATGAATCCGGCGCCGCTGCTGCCGGCCGGCTCGCCCGCCGTTCCACCACCGGGGGTGTTGACGTTGACCTGGCCCATGCGCTGGGTCCTCCTCCTTCGATGTGTCGTGGGCGGCTCACGCCACCGACGAAACCATGAGCAACCGGCGTGCCAACCCATATCCGCCTTCCGAGCGAGCCATCGTTCAGTCGACGAAAAGGCGCTCGTACGCCCGGTGCGCCTCGTCGGCGACCGCCTGCGGCTCCATCCCACGGAGGCGCGCGACCTCGGCCGCCACCCGCAGCGCCGTTGTCGGCTCGTTGCGGCGCTCACGATCGGGGCCGAGGTAGGGCGCATCGGTCTCGACGAGGTACGTCTCCGGGCCGATGGCGGCCGCGGCCGCGCGAGGTCCGACCGCACTCCGGAAGCTGACGGGGAGGGCGAAGCTCATCAGGAAGCCGCGGGCGGTGAGCAGATCGGCCATGGCCGCGTCTCCGGAGAACGCGTGCAGCACGCCGCGATGGCCCGCCCAGCGCGCAAGCACCGCCGTCACCTCCTCGTGGGCGTCGCGATCGTGGACGATCACCGGAAGGTCGCGAGCGGCCGCGATCGACAGCTGGCGGTCGAGCGCGGCACGCTGCACATCCGGCGGCGACAGATTGCGGAAGAAGTCCAGACCGATCTCACCCACCGCGGAGCAGCGCGGATCCCCGACCAGCTCCTCGATGCCGTGCCAGGCCCGCTCGTCGGTCGCCGCAGCGTAGTGCGGATGGACGCCGACGGCAGCCTGGATCAGTGGCCCGTGGCGCTCCGCCAGCTCCAGAGCCGCCTCGGAGGATGGAAGGTCCCAGCCCGGAACCATGATCCGATCGATCCCGGCCTCGACCGCGCGTTCCAGGACGGCGCCGCGATCGGCGTCGAACCGGTCGTGCTGGAGATGGCAATGCGAGTCGATCAGGCCCCGCAGGCGCGCTGGATGATGCCGTCCGCTCAGGCGGGAACCTCCGCCTCGATGCGCGGGAAGATCGGGCTTGCCGTTCCGGTCCGCAGGCCCGCCCCGCCGGAGCCCCAGGCGAGCAGGTGATCGAGGCCGGGGCCACCGGCGCCGCGGTCGTCGTACGGTGGTGGCACCCCGAGCTGCTCGAGAATGGCGCGCGCCCCGGTCGGCGCGACCGGCGCGAGCAGGTGGCCGAGGATGCGGCAGGCCTCGGCCATCACCGCCAGCACCTGGCCGACACGGTCGGTCTCCCCCGCCTTGTTGAGGCTCCACGGCGCCTGTCCCTCGGCGTAGCCGTTCGCCGTGCCGGCGAGGTCCATGATCGCCGTCAGCGCCTCGTCGAGGTGATAGCGGCCCATCGCCGCGTGGTACGTCTCGACGGTCCGGACGGCCGCGGCGCGCACCTCCTCGTCGGCCGCCAGCGTGGCATCTCGCACCGGCGGCAGGCTGCCGTCGAGGTATCGGCGGCTCATGCTCACCGTCCGGTTGACGAGGTTGCCCAGATCGTTGGCGAGGTCCGCGTTGTATCGGCGCACGAAGCCGTCGTAGGTGACGTCCGCGTCCCGGTCAAAGGGCACCTCGCGGAGGACGACGTAGCGGATGCCGTCGACGCCGAAGGTATCGGCGACCTCGTCGGGGTCCTCGGTGTTTCCGGTCGTCTTGCTCATGCGCTGGCCGCTGCGGTCAAGCATGAAGCCGTGCGCGAAGACCTGCTTCGGCAGCGGCAGGCCGGCACTCATCAGCATGGCCGGCCAGTAGAGACAGTGGAAGCGGGTGATGTTCTTGCCGATGACGTGCAGGTCGGCCGGCCACCATCGGTCCATGGCCTCCGCGTCGTCCGGGAACCCGGCGCCGGTCAGGTAGTTCGTGAGCGCGTCGAACCAGACGTAGATGCGGTGCTTCTCGTCACCCGGGAACGGGATTCCCCAGTTCGTGCCCGATCGGCTGATGCTGAAGTCGCGGAGGCCCTCGCGCAGCCAGCCGAGCACCTCGTTGCGGAAGTGCTCCGGCTCGCAGAAGGACGGGTTCTCGGCGTACAGGCGCTCGAGGCGCTCCTGGTAGGCGCTGAGACGGAAGAAGTAGTTGTGCTCCTCCAGCCACTGCGGCTCCAGGGTCGGGTGGTCGGGGCAGCGACCGTCGACCAGCTGCTGGTCCGTCTTGAACTCGTTGCAGCCGGTGCAGTACCAGCCCGAGTACACGCCCTCGTACACGTCGCCGGCCGCCTGCGCGCGGCGCACCATCTCGGCCGATGCGGTGGCGTGATCGGCGTCGGTGGTGCGGATGAACCGATCGGCGCTGATGTCGAACCGCTTGAAGGTCGCCTGCCAGGTCTCCGCCCACGGATCGATGAGCTGACGGGGCTCGATGCCCAGCTCGCGCGCGTCGCGCTCGACGTTGGCGGAGTGCTCGTCCATGCCGGTCAGGAAGCGCGTGTCATGGCCGAGCAGCCGATGGTAGCGGGCGATGGCGTCGGCGCCGACCGCCTCGAACACCGAGTGCAGCGCCGGCCGCTCGCTCGGGTAGAAGATCGCGGTGGTCAGGTAGAAGCGGTCGCTCACCGATGCTCGCGTCCCTTCGGCCAGTACAGCTCCTTGCGCACCTGCTCCGGCGCGAACCCCCTCCTGGTCGCGATCTCCTCGACGGCGCTCACCATCTCGGGATTGCCGCACAGGTACAACGTCGTGTTCTCCGCCGTCAGCCCCTGCTCGTCGAGCTGGTCCTCCAGGATCGCCTCGACGCGACCGGTGCAGCCGGTCCAGTCCGGGCATGCCTGGGGCCGCGAGACCGTCCCGACGTAGCGGAGCGGAAAGCCTCCGCCGTTTGCCAGCTCGGTGAGCTGCTCACGCCAGGCGAGATCGTAGTCGTACGACACGCCGTGCAGCAGGATGACGTCGCGCGTCTCGCCACGGCCACGCAACGTCTCGATCATGCTGATGAACGGTGCGAGCCCGGTGCCGGAGGCGACGAACAGGCAGGTTCGGCCATCGTCCTGGAGCAGGAACTTTCCCTTCGGGCCCTTGATGTTGATGGCATCCCCGACGGTCCGCTCCCACAGGAGGGGCGTCAGGCCGCCCTGCTGGACCAGCCGGATGAAGAACTCGTACTCGGACAGGTCGTCGGCCGACGAGGAGATGCTCATCGGTCGCTGGACAAGCTTCTCCGGACCCATGAGGCCCAGCGTCGCGTACTGCCCCGGCTCGAATGGGAAGGGCTGCTCGAGAGCCTGCACGCCGACGATGGCCAGCCCGGGAGCGACCTCCTCCCATCGGCTCAGGCGTCCGTTGTACGGGTATTCGGCCGTCATCCATCCCTCGCCTGCGCGCGCCAGCATCGTGAGTCGCTGCCGCGGGCGGCCAGTATAGGCGGCGAGACGCTCGGATCGGGTCTCGCGCAGTCCGCGGTTGCTATTCGGTGACCGCGAACCCGGTTCCATCGGTGAAGAGGACGTCATATCCGCCTGTCGGCGTCGAGAGGCGGATGCTGGCGACCTGTTTGCCGGGAAACTCCTCGCGCGCCTGGTCCATGAGCTCCTGGACCATCGCATTGCACTCCCCCGCCGGCACGCTCCCACAGT
>DASVEH010000238.1:0-12272 GCA_036380655.1 Candidatus Limnocylindria bacterium
GCCGTCCAGGCATCCTCGATCGACGCGCCCGCCGCGAGCGCAAGCTCGCATCGGTCCTGCGCGATCTCGCGAAGCGTGGCGAAACAGCGGACCTCGACGCGCATGGCGGTCAGACGGGCACGCCGGTGAGGTAGGTGATGCTGGCCCCCGCGATCGAGCCCGCCATGATCAACGCCAGGCCGATGTAGAGGAGCCCCGTGGAGGCCTGCAGCGACGCGGCGCGCGATGCGAGCATGGCGAGGACGGTGATCAGGATCGGCAGCAGGATGCCGACCGCCAGTCGCAGCCAGGTCAGCCAGCCGAGGCCGCCGGCCAGCGCATCGGCCCCTCCGAGGACGAGCGCCAGCGTGAAGGCGACGCCCTGGAGCGCGAGGCAGGCGATGAGGAGCCACATCAACCGGCGCAGCGGCGTCGGCGACAGCTTCGGCGTGACGAGGTACCAGTGTCCGAGCAGCATGGCGGCCGTCACGGCACCGAGAGCGAGCGCGGCCAGGACGAGCTGGGCGGCGAACAGCATCGCGTTGTCGCTGCCGCCGGCCGCCGCCAGCACAACCAGGGCCGCCAGGCCGATGACCCCGGTGCCGACCGCCAGCCAGGAGCGAGGCCATCGCGCCAGCGACGCCACCAGGTAAGCCGCGCAGCCCGCCGCGAACGCGAACGCGAGCGGACGCCGGATGTCGGCAGTGGCCGAGGCCTCCGTACCGAGCGGCAAGCCCAGGTCACTCGCCACCAGGATCGCCGCGAGCACGACGAGCATCCAGGCCATGAACAGCCGGTAGCCGCGGGTCGTGCCGCCGAGGACCTCCGTGGCTCCGACCGCGAGCACGGTGCCGGCGGAGAGCCCGGCCCAGAAGATCCAGTTGACGAACAGGAGCGCCTCGATCCGCATCGGTCCTCAGGCAGCGCCCCGGTCGCGAGCCAGGCTGCCGGTCAGCGCGATCTCGACCCACCCATCGTTGACGCGCACGCCGAAGGTCTCGACCGGCTCGGTCGCGGGCGGGACGACGGCACCGCCGGTGCGAACGTCGAAACAGCCGCCGTGCCAGGCGCACACCAGCACCCCGTCGCGCGGGTCGAAGCCCGCCTCCGACAGCGGAAAGTCCTTGTGCGAGCAGTTGTTCTGAACGGCGAAGAACTCGCCCGCATGCCGGACGAGCACCACGGGCGTCCCGTCGATCTCGACAGGCACGAGCTCGCCGTCGCGCAGCTCATCGGCGCGCAGCACGCGGACGTGCGGGATCGTCGGCGGGCCCAACGGGGTGGTCATGACCGGAATTCTACGACCCGTCCGGCCTCACCCCCGGTCGGGTCATTGCACGAGAGACGTACCATCAGAATCATGGCACCGAGCACCGTTGCCCATCCCACCGACGCTGCGCCGCAGACGATCCGATTCTGCCGCGGCCATGGTGGCGTGCGTCTCGCCTACGCGATGCACGGAAGCGGACCGCCGCTGGTAGTCGTGTCCTGCTGGCTGAGCCACCTGCAGCACGATTGGCAGAGCCCGGTATGGCGCCACTTCCTCGACGACCTCGGCAACGTGAGCACGTTGATCCGCTACGACGAGCGCGGCTTCGGACTCTCCGACTGGTCCGTCATGGACTTCTCCCTCGACGCGCGCCTGCGCGACCTGGAGGCGATCATCGCGTCGCTGGGATTCGAGCGCTTCAGCCTGCTCGGGATGTCGGGCGGCGCCCCCGTGGCCCTCGCGTACGCAGCCGAGCACCCGGAACGCGTGAGCCGCCTGATTCTCTATGGCGCCAGCGCCGTCGGGTACACCGCGCAGGACTCCGAGGCGGCGGCGGCCGAAGAGGCCTTTCGGGCGATGATCCGCGCCGGCTGGGCGCGACGCGATCCGCTCTTCCGCCGCGTCTTCACGAACATCTTCATCCCCGGCGCCACCGAGGAGCGGATGGGCTGGTTCGACGAGCTTCAGCGCATGTCCACTTCGACCGAGAATTCGGTGAGCAGCCGGATCGCTCGCCAGGCCGTCGACGTCCGCGACCGGCTGGGTCGAATCACCGCGCCCACCCTCGTCCTGCACGCACTGCGCGATCGCGCCGTCAGCTTCGACGAGGGGAGCGACCTGGCAGCGCGAATTCCCAGCGCTCGACTGGTGCCGATCGACTCGGACAACCACATCCTCCTCGCCGATGAGCCCGCCTGGCAGCAGTTCATGGTCGAGGTTCGCGACTTCATGCGTCGCGAGTCTGCATCGGGGGCTGCGGGCGACGTCCGCGATCGGATCGGCGAGCTATCGGGCCGCGAACGCGAGGTCCTCGGCCTGGCTGCGGACGGCCACGACAACGCCGAGATCGCCGCCGCACTCGTCCTGAGCGTGCGCACGGTGGAGCGCCACCTCTCGAACGCGTACCTCAAGCTCGGGATGAGCGGCCGGACCGCGCGGACCGCTGCCGTGGCCAGCCTCCTTCGGCAGGAGTCGACCTAGCCCACGCCTTGCGTGCCGGCCGCCACCGGCCGCCGTCATCTCCGAGCGAAGTTGCGTGCTGGCCCGCATGGTCGCCGCCCCGCGTTGTCCCCAGCATCGTTCCCAGCCGCCCGCCGGGCGGCGAGAGAGCCACCAGAGGAGGATCGATGCAGACGCTCACGGCGCGCATCAACGACACGGTCGACAAGTTCCGGGCCGATCCGGCCGCCGCGGTGGCGTCCCCGAGCGTGACGGCCACGCTCCTCAACGGCCATGCCCGGCTCTCGTCCGGGCCGTTCAACTGGGAGTCGGACCTGGGTCCGGCGGTGGGCGGTGAGAACCTGGCCCCCAGCCCGACGGCCTACCTGCTTGGCGCGCTCGCCGGCTGCGGCGTCGTGTTCATGCGCGACACGCTGGCTCCCCTGTTCGAGGTCGCGCTCGACGACGTGCAGGCGACCGCCAGCTGCACGTCGGACGCCGCCGGCCTGCTCGGCATCGAGGGACGCGACCCGGCACTCGGCCAGATCTCGCTGAGCATCAGCGTCTCTTCATCCGCGCCGGCGGATCGCATCGAGGCCATGTTCGTGGCCTGGAAGGAACGCTGCCCAATCTACCTCGCTCTGCTGCGGGCCAACCCCGTCACCGTCGATCTCACGACCGCTCCGGCGGCCGGCTGACCATCACGATTGGAGGCATACCCATGCGACACCTGTTCCTCGCCATCCTGACCGCCGGCCTGCTGCTGGCCCTCTCCGTCACGTCCACCCTGGCCGTCGGGCTCCATCAGCACTACATCACCACGCCGTCGGGCGCAGTGGTGCCGATCGCCCAGGGCATCTGCGCTAACCACCTGCAGACCGCAATCGACCAGCTCCATGCGAACGTCCACCTCGGCGAGCCGGGCCAGGCGTTCGCGTCGAACCCCGTGGCTCTCCACGTCGGCAGCTGCCCGTAGGCACCTTCACCGGATAGACCGGCCCCCGCATACGCGAAGCGGAGGGGCCGCAGAGGCGACGAACGCGCCGCACCGAGAAACTTGCTACCATCGAGGGGCATGAACCCCCTCTACGTGGTCCTGGAGCTCGGTGCGGCCGCGTTCTTCGTCGTTGCCGGCTGGCTGGCGCTGAGCCGCGGCCGGCTGCCGTTCCTGGAGCTGGCCAGCGCGGCCGCCTTCGGCCTCCTGCTCGAGGAGGGCGACCAGCTCATCTTCGGCACCTACCACTACTCCTCCGACTTCGTCCTGGCCATCGATCGCGCGCCGATCGTCATCGGCCTGACCTGGGCCCTCATCATCGCCGGCGCCATGCGGATCACCGATGCGCTCGGGGTGCGCCGCCGCTACGCGCCGTTCGTCGACAGCGTGATCGCGATCTCGCTCGACCTGGCCTTCGACGCCGTGGCCATCCGCATGGGGCTGTGGACGTGGCGCGGCATCGGCCTCGAGGATGGCTGGTTCGGTGTGCCGGCCGGCAACTTCTACGCCTGGCTGTTCGTGACGCTCGGCTTCAGCCTCGTCACCCGGTGGCTGCGGCACGCCGCCCGACAACGACCGATGCTCGAGTGGCTCCAGCTGCTGGTGCCGATCCCCGCGTTCGCGCTGCTGCTCGCCGGACTGGTGCCGTTCACGATCCTCCAGGCCTTGCTCGACCCGGCCCCGGGTGGCGGGCTCGCGCTGTTCGGGATCACCCTGGCGGGATTCGTTGCCGTCTCGGCCTGGGCGGTCTGGGGTCCGGACCGCGGAGTTCCCGATGGCGCCGCGGAGGCGATCCTCGACCTGAGGCTGGCATTCGCGACCCGAATCGCCATCCACGTCGTGTTCCTGGCTGCCCTTCTGTGGCTCGGGGTGGCCGATCAGGCGCCGATCCTCCTCGGCGTAGCCCTGGTCCTCCTGGGCGCCGAACTGCCGCTGGGCCTCCTGGTGACGCGTCGGAGGCAGGAACGGGCGGGCGCCTCGAGAGACGAGCCCTCGCGCCAGGCATTGCCGGCGATCTGACCGCGCGCGACCGGGCACGGTACGATGCCGCGCCATGTCGGACCGGCCCCCGGCCCTTCGCTTCTCGCGTGTCGTCGGCTCGATCGGGCCGGCGCTGTGGCTGCTGGCCGCCATCGGCTTCATCAGCCAGGTCGGCATCTCCGTCATGCTGCCGCTGCTGCCGCTGTATGCGACCGAGCTCGGAGCGCCGCCGTTCATCCTCGGCCTCCTGACCGCGGCCTTCGCACTGACCAATGCCGTCGGGCAGCTGGGAGCCGGCTTCCTGGCCGAGCGTTGGGGCCCGAGGCGGCTGATGACTGCCGGGATGGGCGCCTACGCAGCGATGAACGCCCTGATCGCAACGGCCGCCAGCGCCGGGTGGCTGCTGGCCTGGCGCAGCGCCGCCGGCTTCGGGGGAGGGTCGATGATCGTGTCGGAGCGCATCTACCTCGCCCAGAGCGTCGACCCCGCCCGGCGCGCGTTCGCCAACGGCATCGTCTCGGCGGGGCAGTCCGCGGGGACGGTGCTCGGACCGGTGGTCGGCGGGCTGACGGCGACCCTGGGGGGACTCCGGGCTCCGTTCATCGTGGTGGCGGCCACGAGTGCCGTGGCCCTGATCGGCACGCTGTTCCTGCCCGCGCCGCCGCGCGGCCGTGAGGATCCCGCAGACGGCGAGGATGTCGGGGCGGTCGACCTCCGGCCGCTGGCCATGCTCCTCATTGCCAACATGGCGCTGCTCGCCAGCTACGGCGGCTTCATCACCACCTACGCGACGCTGGCCACGACGCGCCTCGGCTGGTCGGTCGTGGACGTCGGGATCGCGTTCTCGTTCTTCGGAGCCGGCAGCATCCTGCTAGGGCCGTGGCTGGCGCATCTCGCCGATCGCATCGGGCGACGAGCGGTCGCCATCGTCGCGCCGTTCGCGCTCGTCGCGTTTGGCCTCGGCCTCGTGCTCGGCCTGCCTCAGCCGGCCGTCTATGGGATCGCGATCCTGTCCGGCGCCGGCCTCACCGCATTCAGCGCTTCGTGGTACGCGCTCCTCGCCGACAGTGCGGGGCCGCGCCGGATGGGGCGCATCTTCGGCATCGTCAACGCCGCCTCAACTGTGGGCATCGTGATCGGATCGGTCGCCGCCGCCGAGCTGTGGACGCGGATCGACGTCGCCGCCGGCATGCTCGTCGGCGTGGCCGCCCCGCTCGTCACGGTCGCCGCCATGCTCGCGTTCCGGCCGCGCAGGCTACCCTCGCTGGCATGACAGTCGATGTTCGGCCATTCCTGGACGTCGGGGCCTGCGTGGAGCACCTGCGCGCACTCATCCGCATTCCGTCGGTGAACCCACCGGATGGCGGACCCGATGTCGCCGCCGGCCGCGATCCGTCCGGCGCCGAGACCGCTGCGGCGCGCTACTGCGCGGAGGTGCTCGGTGCCGAGGGCATCCCGGCCGACGTCATCGAGCTGACGCCCGGCCGCGGGTCGTGCATCGCGCGGCTGCGCGCTGACGGCCCAGACCTCGAACCGCCCCTCATCCTGCTCAGCCACCTCGACGTGGTGCCGGTCGACGCCGAGTCGTGGTCGCGTGACCCGTTCGGCGGCGAGCTGATCGACGGTGTCGTCTGGGGCCGCGGCGCGGTCGACATGAAGAACATGGTGGCCATGGAGCTTGCCGTCATGCTGGCGCTCCGGCGCTCGGGCGTCGACCTGCGGCGCGACGTCATCTTCGCCGCGGTGGCGGACGAGGAGGCCGGCGGCGAGCACGGTGCGCGAGGGCTGGTGGAGCAGCGGCCCGAGCTCTTCCACGACGCCGACGGGCGTGCCGCCTCGGCAGCCCTCAACGAGGTGGGTGGGTACTCGATCAGCCTCGGCGGCCGTCGCTTCTACACGATCCAGGTCGCGGAGAAGGGAATCGTGTGGACCCGCCTGCGCACGACCGGCGCGCCCGGCCACGCGTCGATGCCGCATGGCGACAACGCTGCCGTCAAGCTGGCAAGCGCGGTGACGGCCCTGGCCGCGGACCAGGCGGAGCGCCGCGCGCGGGTGCATCCCGTGGTGGCCGAGTTCCTCGGGGCGCTCGGGCTCGGCGAGGTGGCGCGCCTGGCAGAGGCCGATCCGGACGGCGCCTCCGCGGCGCTCGCGACGCTCGTCGATGATCCCGTCATGCGCCGCTCGCTCGACGCCATGCTGCGGGACACGGTCACCCCCACCGTGCTCCGGTCGGGCAAGAAGGTCAACGTCATGCCGGGCGCCGGGGAGGCCGAGCTCGACGTCCGCACCCTCCCCGGCACCGACCAGGTCGCGCTCCTCGCCCACCTCCAGCGGGCCGTCGGCGAAGGCGCGCAGGTCGAGCCAGTGGTGGCCCTGCCGGCTGTCGAATGGCCGGCCGACGCCGAGATCGTGGGCCTCATGCACGAGGCGCTGCGACGGGCCGATCCCGATGCCACCGCGCTGCCGATGATGATCACCCCGGGGACCGATGCGAAGGCACTCGCCCAGATCGGCATCCCCTGCTACGGCTTCGCCCCGCTCCGCCTCGAGGCGGACTTCCCCTTCCTGGAGCTCTTCCACGGCCATGACGAGCGGGTTCCGGTCAGCGCCATCGAGTTCGGGCTCCCCGTGCTCGCGGAGGTCGTCACCGGGTATTGCACGCGCTGAGGCGTTGCAACGACCGAAAATCGAACGGGCATGGCCCTCGGAGACCGCCCGGGCGCTCAATCGGCGACCTATCGCTGCTCCAAGCACACGAAAGCCCCTCGGCGCTTGCTCGGCTATACTCGCGCGAGCATTTCTGAGCACGCAGAGCCGATGACACAGACCCCCGAAACGAGCGAATCCCCTCGCTCGCGCACGATTGCGTTCGTCTTCCCCGGCCAGGGATCCCAGTATGTCGGCATGGGCGCCGAGCTGGTGGCCCGTTCGCCGGCGGCAGCTGCCGCCTACGAGCGGGCGGATGCGGCCCTCGGCATGCCCCTGTCGCGCATGATCCTCGAAGGCCCGGCCGAGGAGCTCGACCAGACGATCAACGCCCAGCCGGCCATCCTGGCCACCAGCGTTGCGTTCCTCGAGGCGATCCGAGCCGAGGCGCGTGATGTCGGCGTGGAGATCAACCCGACCGCCATGGCCGGGCACTCGGCCGGGCAGTACGCCGCCGCGGTCGCCGCCGATGCGATCGACTACGCGGACGCCCTACGCCTGGTCCGGGAGCGCGGCCGGATCATGCAGGAGCGCGGGATCGCCGGCGGCATGGGCGCCGTCATCGGACTCTCCGACGAGCAGGTCGACGAGATCGTCGAGGAGGCGCGGCAGCACGGTGAGATCAGTGTCGCCAACGCGAACGCGCCCGGGCAGATCGTCCTGTCGGGGGTCATCCCGGCCCTCGTCTTCGCCCTCGAGATGAGCAAGACGGTCGGAGCGCGCAAGGCGGCCCGGCTGACCGTCAGCGTCGCCAGCCATTCGCCGCTCATGCGACGTGCGCGCGACGAGTTCGGCCGCATCCTCACCAAGGTCCCGTTCCGGGATCCGACGGTCCCTATGCTCGGCAACGTCCACGCCAGCGTCATCAATACGGCCGAAGGCCTCCGCAACGAGCTGAGCGAGCACCTCGTGCACGGCGTCCAGTGGACCGGCACCGTGCGACGCCTCGTGAGCGGCGGCGTCACCGACTTCGTCGAGGTGGGTCCCGGACGGGTGCTCACTGGCTTGATCCGGCGCATCAGCCCGGACGCCGAGACCCACGTCGCGGACGGCCCGAGCGACCGATCGTTCCTGGCAACTCTGCGAGAGATGCCGGCGTGACGCCGCGGCGCGCGGTGGTGACCGGCATGGGGATCGTGTCGCCGGTCGGGATCGGCTCCGAGGCCACCTGGGACTCTCTGGTTTCGGGCCGTTCCGGCATCGCCGACATCACACTGTTCGACACGACCCCGTTCGAGATCCACGTCGCGGGCGAGGTGAAGGGGTTCGACGCGACGGCCTACATGGAGGCCAAGGACGTCCGCCGCCACGATCGCAACACGCACTTCGCGGTGGCCGCCAGCGGGGAGGCCCTGCGCGATGCCGGGCTCCTCGGCGAGAACGGCCGCGTGAACGGCGACGTCGACGCCGATCGCTTCGGGATGGTCTTCGGCACCGGCATCGGCGGCATCGGCATCCTGCTCGAGGGCCAGAAGACGCTCGACGAGCGCGGGCCGCGCCGCGTGTCGCCCTTCATGCTGCCGCACATGCTGCCGGACTCCGCCTCCGGCCAGGTGGCCATCGAGTACGGGATCCGCGGGCCGAACATGGCCGTCGTGAGCGCCTGCGCCACCGGCGGGCACGCCATCGGCGAGGCGATGGAAACGATCGTGCGCGGCCAGGCTGACATCATGCTCGGCGCCGGCACCGAGGCGCCGCTTGTGCCGCTCGCCTTCGCCGGCTTCGGCCAGATGCGCGCGCTCGGAACGCCGAAGGACCCCGACACCGGCGAGTACGACGCCTCGATGGCATCGCGGCCGTTCGACGCCACCCGCGACGGCTTCGTCGTCTCCGAGGGCTCGGCGGTCCTGGTGCTCGAGGAGCTCCAGCACGCGCTGGCGCGCGGGGCACGTCCGATCGCCGAGGTGATCGGCTACGGATCGTCCGCGGATGCCTACGACATGGCGGCGCCGGCCGACCGCGGCGAGGGCAACCAGCGCGCGATGCGGGCGGCGCTGGCGCGGGCCGGCATCGGTCCCGAAGAGGTGGACTACATCAACGCCCACGGGACGAGCACGCCGCTCAACGATCGATACGAGACGATGGCCATCCGCGACGTCTTCGGTGAGCACGCCGATCGGCTCGCCGTCAGCAGCACGAAGTCGATGACCGGCCATGCCATGGGCGCGGCCGGTGCGATCGAGGCGTACGTGTGCGCCAAGGTCCTCGCGACCGGCTGCATCCCGCCGACGATCAACTACCGGCACCCCGATCCCGAGCTCACCCTCGATTACGTTCCCAACGAGGCGCGCGCCGCCGACGTTCGCGTTGCGCTCTCGAACTCGATGGGCCTCGGCGGGCACAACAGCAGCGTCATCCTCCGCCGCTACGAGGACTAGCGTGACCCGTCCGCCGCCGCCGCGTGATCCGGCCCGACGCGCGGTCGTCACCGGCCTCGGCGCGGTCACCCCAATCGGCAACGACGTGCCGACCTTCTGGGCCAACCTGGTTGCCGGCGTGTCGGGGGTCGGGCCGATCACCCAGTTCGACCCCGCTGGCGAGGAGGTGCGCATTGCCGCCGAGATCAAGGGGTTCGATCCGAAGGATTGGATGGACTTCAAGCAGGCGCGGCGCATGAGCCGATTCGCGCAGATCGCCGTCGCCGCCGCGCGTCAGGCGATCGACGACTCGGGCCTGGAGATCGGCGATCACAATCGCGACGACATCGCGGTGGTCGTGAACACCGGAGGCGGCGGCATCGGCGACGTGGCGGTGGGCCAGCAGACCTTCATGGAGCAGGGCGGCCGTCGCGTCAGTCCCTTCATGGTCCCGATGCTCTCCCCCTCCATGGCAGCCGCCCAGATCAGCATCCAGAACAGGATCCGCGGGCCGGTGATCACGAGCGTGGCCGCCTGCGCCTCCGGCGTGCAGGCCTTCATCGAGGCGCAGCGCATGATCGAGCATGGCGACGTGGACGTCGTCATCGCCGGCGGCACCGAGTCCGCCATCCTGCCGGTCGCCTTTGCCGCGCTGGCCAACATGGGCGCCCTCTCGGACCGCAACGACGAGCCGGAGCGAGCATCCCGCCCGTTCGACGCCAACCGGGACGGCTTCGTCTTCGGGGAGGCGGCCGGCATCCTGGTGGTGGAGGCCGCCGAGCACGCGGAGGGACGCGGCGCGAGCATCCTCGGCGAGATCGCCGGCGGGGCCCTGACCGGCGACGCGTTCCACATCAGCGCCCCGGATCCCTCCGGCTACGGCGCGACGCTGGCCATGCGGCGGGCCGTGCGAGACGCGCACCTCGAGCCGGAGGCGGTCGACTACGTGGTGGCCCACGGCACGTCGACGCCGCTCAACGACGCCACCGAGACGAAGGCGATTCGCGCCGCCTTCGGCGCCCACGCAGATCGGCTGGCGGTCAGCAGCAACAAGAGCATGATCGGCCACACCCTGGGGGCCGCCGGCGCGGCGAGCGCCCTGGCCGCCGTCCTCGCCATCCGCGATGGCGTCATCCCGCCGACCATCAACTACGAGACGCCCGACCAGGACTGCGACCTCGACTACGTGCCCAACGAGGCACGCCGGGCGACGGTGAACGTGGCGATCACGAACGGCTTCGGCTTCGGCGGCCAGAACGCGGTGAGCGTCTTTTCGCGCTACTCGGGCTGATTGACCCGCCGCGCGTACGGGGAGGGGCCGGACCTTCGATCCGGTCGGGAATCGGCCTACCGCGCCCTACCCTCGGAGCATGACCGAGGTAAACGGGCTGCGCCTGGCGTATCGCGGGCTGATCGCGGGCCTGGCCGGCGGCTACGTGTGGACGGCGATCGCCATGCTGCTGTCGGCCGTCGTCGACGGCGATCCGCTGCTCCCGCTGCGTCCCGTGGCGCTCGCCCTCTCCCCGCTCGCCGGCTCCCCGGAGCTGGCCTTCGTGCTGGGGCTCGGAGCCGTGCAGGCCGGCGGCGCCCTCGTCGGCATCTGCTTCGCGTACTTCTTCGCGCGCTTCTTCACCGTGCGGGCCACCCTGGCCATCGCCGCGCCGGCGATCGCCATGCTCGCCTGGGGCCTGGCCGGAACGATCGTCGCGCGTGACACTGGCATCCTGGCGTTCGCCACCCATCCGATCCCGGTGTTCGCCTCGCTGGGCTACGGCCTGCTGCTCGGGGCCGCCGTGCCGGTGCGCGGCGAGGTCACCCGCTACGCCGGATCGCCCTCGACGTAGAGCTCTGGCTCGAACCGAGGGCCGCGGCCCGGCAGCGAGCCGACCCAGTCGCGAAGGGCGCTCTCCACTGTGCTGAACGCCAGCTCGCCCCACGGGATCTCGTCGGGCGAGAACCCCCGTACCTCGCTCGTCTCCGCTGCCGGCTCCGGCCGTCCGCCGACCACGCTGGCCTCGAACACGATCGTGACGATCCCGACGTGCGGGCGCGAGTAGACACCGATGATCCGTCCGATCTCGATCCGCAGCTCGGTCTCTTCCTCCGTCTCGCGGCGGGCGCCTTCCTGCGCCGACTCGCCCACCTCGAGGAAGCCGCCGGGGTAGGTCCACCGTCCGATCGCCGGCTCGATGGCCCGGCGCGCCAGGTAGACCCGGCCCTCACGCACCGGCAGCGCGCCGACGACCACGCGCGGATTACGCCACGTCACGTGGCCCTCCGCGCAGACCAGCCGCGGACGGTGGTCGGCCTCGAGGACGCGCGGGTCGAGCGGCCGTCCGCAGGCCGGGCAGAACCGGGGCTCCTGGCCGAGGGTGAGCGGGTAGTCCTCGGAGGCGACGCGCTGCGGCATCGAGCCATGGTAGCGGGCGGCGGTGCCCCTTCCGCCGGCACCCTCGGCGGCGCTATGCTGCTGCTCCAGCCAGGCCCCTGGCAACGCGTACGGAGGCGCCCGCATGGCACGCGACGAGAAGATCGATCTGCTCAGGACCGTTTCACTCTTCAGCGGCATGCGGGACCGAGAACTGGAGCGGGTGGCTGCGCTGGCCGACATCGTCGACCTCCCGGCCGATCGGCAGATCATGAAGCAGGGCGACCGCGGCGCGGAGATGTTCGTCATGGTGTCCGGATCGGCGCGCATCGAGCGCGATGGCGAGTCGCTCACGGAATGCGGGGTGGGCGACGTGCTCGGCGAGATCGCGCTCCTCGACGGCGGACCGCGCACGGCCACGGTGACCCTGGCGGAGCCGTCGCGCCTGCTCGTGCTGGC
>DASVEH010000239.1:0-8593 GCA_036380655.1 Candidatus Limnocylindria bacterium
CGGAATCATCGGCATGTAGATGGCCACCCGGTCCCCCTTCTTCACGCCGAGGCCGCGGAGGGCGTTCGTGAAGCGGCAGACCTCGTCGAGCAGCTCGGCGTAGGTGATCGTGCGCGTGTCGCCGGGCTCGCCCTCCCAGAAGTAGGCGACCCGCTCGCCAAGGCCGTTCGCCACGTGCCGGTCGAGGCAGTTCGCGCTGACGTTGAGCTTGCCGCCGATGAACCACTTCGCGTACGGCGCGTCCCACGTGTAGAGCTCGCTCCAGGGCTCCATCCAGTCGAGGCGGTTCCCCTCCTCCGTCCAGAAGGCGCGGAACCCCTCCTCGGTCGCCGTCCGCTCGTAGATGGATGGGTCGCTGAGCACGGCATCCGCCACGAATTCGGGCGATGGCGGGAAAGTGCGGTCCTCCCGCAGGAGATTCTCGATCGCGTCGCCCGTGGCGTGCGCTTCGTCGCTCATCCGGACCGCTCCCTTCCTTCGGCTCTTGAGGTGCGGGAATTCTAGCCTCGCCGTTGCAGGTGCCGCGGACGGGCGCGACGACCCTGCACGAGGGTGTATCGTCGGCCCGCAATTTGGGCAAGTCGCCGGCGACTCGAGCGCCGGTCCGTGGGAAGGCAGGGCTGCCGCGTTGAGGTGACCAGGCTCGTCCGTCTCAATGACGCCCGATCCGAGCTCGGCGCCGTCCAGTGTCCGCGCTCTGGAGGTCCCGCTCAATGGCTGCGACCACTCCTGCCCGCACGTACGACTACAAGCTTCCGTTCGTCATCGGCGCGTCCGCGATCGGCACGGTGATCGAGTGGTACGACTTCTATCTCTACGCCGTCCTCGCCACCTTCCTGGCGCCGATCTTCTTCCCCGGTGATCCGACCGCCCAGGTGCTCAGCGCCCTCGCCACGTTCGGCGCCGGTTTCGCGGTCCGTCCATTCGGTGCGATCGTCTTCGGCCGCATCGGTGACAAGACCGGCCGCAAGGTCGCCTTCCTCCTCACGGTGAGCATCATGGGTGGGGCGACCGTGCTGGTCGGCCTCCTCCCCGGGTACGCGGAGATCGGCCTCCTCGCGCCTCTCATCCTCGTGACCCTGCGCATGCTCCAGGGCCTGGCGTTGGGCGGCGAGTACGGCGGCGCCGCGATCTACGTCGCGGAGCACGCGCCCGACCATCAGCGCGGGCTGTACACCTCGTACATCCAGACCACCGCGACGATCGGGCTCTTTCTGGCCCTCGCCGTGATCCTCCTCTTCCGCCTGACGCTGGGAAACGAAGTCTTCGCCGAGTGGGGCTGGCGCATTCCCTTCCTGCTTTCGGCCATCCTCGTCATCGGTGCCCTCTACATCCGCTTCAAGCTGCAGGAGACGCCCCTCTACACCCGGGCGAAGGAACAGGGCAAGACCTCGACCTCGCCGCTCAAGGACAGCCTCGGCAACCGCAGGAACTGGAAGCTCATCCTCCTTGCCCTGTTCGGCATGACCGCCGGCCAGGCGGTTGTGTGGTACACGGGCCAGTTCTACGCGCTGTCGTTCATGTCGGTTCAGCTTGGGGTCGGCTTCGTTGACGCCTACACCGTGATGCTGATCGCGATCGCCCTCGCGACCCCGTTCTTCATCTTCTTCGGCTGGCTGTCGGATCGAATCGGCCGCAAGCCGATCATCCTCGGCGGATGCCTCCTGGCCGCGCTCGCCTACTTCCCGATCTTCAACGCCATGCATGCGTTCGCCAACCCGGTTCCCGGGACCGATCCGGTCACGGGCAACGCCATCATGGTCGCGCAGGACCCGAATATCGCCGGCCTGACGGCCATGGTCTTCATCATGATCGTCTTCGTGACGATGGTGTACGGGCCGATCGCGGCGTTCCTCGTCGAGTTCTTCCCCGCGAAGATCCGATACACGTCCCTCTCTCTGCCCTACCACCTGGGCAACGGCGAGTTCGGCGGCTGGCTGCCCTTCATCGCCACCTTCATGGTCGCCGCGGCCGCGGCCGGCGGTGCCCTCGCGGGGCTGGCAACCGTCACCCCGGGCGGGGCCACCTTCGTCGGCCTCTGGTATCCCATCGTGGTCGCCCTGATGTCCCTCATCATCGGCGGAATCTGGATCCGAGAGACGAAGGACGTTCGAATCTGGGACGAGGTCGGCGGCCGGGATGCGGACGCCAAGGCGCCACCGGAGGAAGCCGCCACCGGAGGTGCGCTCGCGGGCTGAACGCCGTCGATGCCCGCATCGGACGCCGGCGGTCCATACGGACCGCCGGCTAGCGCGCCGCAGGCGAGCGGTTGTCCACGCGGTGGCGTGGAGATGGTCACCGCTCGTGGCATTGGCGTCAGCTGGCTCTCACGGCGTCGGCCGCGTACCACTGAGCGTGGAACGGGCCGCGGCGGTGCGCGACGGACATCGGCGAGCGGCTGACACGAACCCGGTGAGCGGTCGTCCGGACGCCAGACGCAGCGGGCTCGCATCGGCCAGGACGGTCACGACGCCGAGCGGGCTACGATTCGAGCCGCATGCTCGCCTTCCTCGGCGCCGCGGCCCTGGCCTTCGGCGCCATCTTCGTCGCCGAGTTCGGCGACAAGAGCCAGCTTCTGATCCTCGCCTTCGCGACCCGCTACGCCGCGCGGCCGGTGGTGCTCGGCCTGGTGGTGGCGGCCGCGGTCATCCAGGGGGTGAGCGTCGCGATCGGTGCCCTGGCCGGCGCCGTGCTGCCGACGACCGTGGTGGCCGTGGTGTCCGGCATCGCGTTCCTGGCGGTCGCCGCCTGGACCCTGCGCGGGGAGGACGAGGATGAGGACGCAGCCACGAACGCCGGCGGTCGACGGCTGGCCGGCATCGGCCTGGTGCTGACGGTGGCGGGCACCTTCGTGCTGAGCGAGCTCGGCGACAAGACGATGCTGGCCACCTTCGCGCTGGCGGCCACGCAGGGCGCGCTGCCGACCTGGATCGGCTCGACGTTGGGCGAGGTGACGGCCAACCTGGTGGCCGTGGTGGTCGGGCGCCAGGTCGGGCAGCGGCTCTCGGCGCGGATGGTGCGCATCGGCTCAGCCGTCCTGTTCGGCGTGGCCGGCATCGCCGTGCTCGCGGGTGCCCTGCTGGGCTGAGGCGCGCCACTTGCTGAACGCGTGGTCATGCGTTCTGCCACCGGACCGATCCTCGTGATCCTCGCCCTCGCCACGGCCGTCGTCCTTGTGCTCGTGCTGCTCCAGACGATCGGCCTGCGCGGTGACCTCCAGGCTTCCCGCGAGGAGGTCGATGCACTCCAGGCGCAGGTGGATGGCCTCGAGCGCGGGGTGCCGATGAGCGAGCTGTCGATGCGCATGACCGAGCTCGAGAACGACATCCGCGGCTGGGTGGTCGCCTTCAGCAGCGACGTCCCCGGCACGGATGGCGACCCGTCATCCCCGGCCGGGGGGACCTCAGCCGACGAGGAGCTGCTCGATCGGGTCGACGAGGTGCTCACCCGAATCGAGGCACTCGACCGCCGCATCGACGAGATCTGCGAGGGCGTCCCCGTCTGCTGAGCGTGCCGGCGCCCTCAGATGCCGATCGACTCGATGACCGATGCCAGGAGGCGGACCCCGTCCGAGATCTCGTGCTCGGTCAGGTTGGCGTAGCCGAAGATCAGCCCGCCGGGGCCGCCGGGCAGCAGGCGCTGGGGACCGAGCCCGTACAGCACCAGGCCGACCGCGGCGGCACGCTCGACGATGGCGGTCTCGTCGAGGCCGTCCGGCAGCCAGGCCAGCAGGTGCAGGCCGGCAGCGGTGCCCGTGACGCGCAGCTGTGGCAGGTGCTCCGCGAGGGTGGCGACGAGGGCGTCCCGGCGCCGGCGGTAGATCGGCCGCATGCGTCGCAGGTGCCGATCGAGCTCACCGCGCTCCAGGAAGTCGGCGAAGGCCAGCTGCTCGAGGGCCGCCGAGCCGTGGTCGGCGGCGACCTTGGCGCCCGCCACCCGATCCACCAGCGAGGCCGGCACGAGCATCCAGCCCAGCCGCAGGCCCGGCGCCAGCGTCTTGCTGGCCGATCCGGCGTAGACGACGCGGTTCGGAGCGATCCCCTGGATTGCGCCGATCGGCACGCGGTCGTACCGGTACTCGGCGTCGTAGTCGTCCTCGATGATGAGCGCGTCGTTGCGGACGGCCCACTTGGCCAGCTCGGCGCGGCACTGGGCCGGGAGGACGCCGCCGGTTGGATACTGGTGGGCCGGCGTGACGAGCACTGCATCGGCGCCGCTGCGTTCGAGGTCGTCCAGCTGCAGCCCGTCCTCGTCGACCGGCACCGGCACGAGGTCCAGCCCGGCGGCACGGGCGATGGCGCGCGCTCCTTCGTAGGAGGGCTCCTCGATGGCCAGTCGACGTGCCCCGCTGGCATGGAGAACGCCGCAGATCAGGGCCAGGGCCTGGGAGTAGCCGTTGCTGATGACCACCCGGTCCGGGTCGGCCGCCGTCCCGCGCACGCGATTCAGGTAGCCGGCGAGCGCCTGGCGCACCTCGAGCAGCCCTCGGCCGTCCCCGTATCCGAATCGATCGGCCGGGGCCTCGTTGAGCACCCGTTTGAGGGAGCGCAGCCAGCTGGCCCGAGGGAACTCGCTGACGTCCGGCCGCCCGGGACGAAAGTCGACCCGGATGGGAGATTCCCGCGGCGCCCGACGCGGCTCCGGCACCGGAGGGATCGCGCGGCTCGCCACCCGGGTCCCCGACCCGTGGCGCCCGACCAGGTATCCCTCAGCGACGAGCTGCTCGTAGGCCTCGACCACCACGCCGCGTGAGACCCCGAGCTCGGCCGCCAGCAGCCGCGTCGACGGCAGCGGCATGTCGGGGGCGAGTCGGCCGCCGCGAACGGCGGCGCGAAGCTCGCGCTCGAGCTGCGCGTGCATCGGCGCAGGGTCGTCGGGACTGACACGGACGAGCAGCTCGGCGGCGAAAGTGGTCCTGAAATCCTTCATTCCGGTGGATCTTACATGAGGACCACCTCGGCGGCATGCTGGTGGGTACCAGACTGTTCGAGGCTCTCATGGAAACCCTGCTTCCCATTGCCATCGCCATCGGCCTGCTGATCGCGCTCGACCTCGCGGCGATCCGTTTCGGCACCGATACCCGCGACCGCTGAGGACGATGCT
Organism: Candidatus Limnocylindria bacterium; assembly: GCA_036380655.1. Lineage (GTDB taxonomy): Bacteria > Chloroflexota > Limnocylindria > QHBO01 > QHBO01 > JACDBZ01. Next base: position 5,104 of record DASVEH010000239.1, read on the forward strand.
GATGCAGCCAGGCACGCTCATCGCGCTCGCGGAGGACCGCGCCGCCGAACTGCGCTGCGAGGCCGACCGCTACCGTCGCGCCCTCCCGTGCGGTCCCAGCCGTCCCGTCCGATACGTGGCCCTGCTCCTACGCCGTCCGCACCGCTGAACGGCCCGACAAGCTGGCGGCGCCCTGCTCCCACCGTCACTCCCCGACGGGACGCTCCCGGACCGCCACCAGCAGCGCGGCGGCGGCCACGTACGAGGCGGCCATGACGGTGAAGGCGATCGGATAGCCGAAGGCTTCGGCCACGAAGCCGATGATGAAGGCCCAGATGGCGCCGATCCCGAACGCGAAGGTGAAGTACACCGCGAAGGCGACGTCCCGCATCGGTCCGGCCGCCCGATCGGCCAGGTAGGCCTGCAGCACCGGCGACTCGGAGAAGACCGCCGTGCCGAAGGGGAGGAGCAGCGGGACGAGCAGGAAGAGGTTGGCGCCGGCCGCCAGGAAGGCCAGGATGCCGACCGCCGAGGCCAGGTAGTAGCTGACCAGCGTCCGGCGTCGGCCGAAGCGATCGGAGAGGACGCCGGCCAGGATCGGTCCGACCACGGCACCCACCAGCAGGAGCGCGTAGAGCAGGTTGACCGTGCTCTCGGCGAACCCGAGCGGACCGGACAGGTAGAGCACCATGAAGGGAGCCACGATGTCGAGGCCTCGTCCGCCGGCCGCCACCAGCGAGGCGCCCAGGATGAGGCGCAGGTCGTGCCGGCCGACCACCTCCCGCAGCTGCCCGCCCACCGACCCCGAGGCGCGGGCTCGAGACCGATAGGCGGCGTGGTCCTCGCGCACGAAGATGGCGAGCAGGACGCCGATGATCAGGGCCGGGATCCCGAACAGCGCCAGCGTCGCCTGCCAGCCCACCGCGAGGAGCAGCGCGCCACCGATGAACGGGACGAGGATGGTGCCGACATTGCCGCCGCTGATGTGGGCGCTGATCGCGAACCCTCGTCGCTCCGCCGGATACGCATCCGAGAGCAGCGCGTTGCCGACCGGGTGCTGCGGGCTGGAGCCGACGCGCGCCACGCTGATGGCCGCCAGCAGCTGGCCGATCGACTGCGACAGCCCGGCGACGAGGAGGCCCGTCCCGAAGACGAGCTGGCCACCGGCGAGCAGCGCGGGCCGCGCGATGTAGCGGGTCAGGAACCCGTAGGCCAGCTGCATCGAGCCACCGACCGCGGTGGTGATGGCGATGAAGGTGCCGATGTCGCGCTCGTTGAGCCCATATTCGACCACCACGATCGGATAGACGAGCGGCATGAGGGCCGACTGCGCGTGGATCGCCGCGTGCGCGACAGCGATCAGGACGAGGGCAAGTCCCGGCCGCGTCGGGCTGCTACGATCCACCGTGATGCCCCCGAACGCCTCTCCCGCGCGGACCACGAAGGCACCGGTGAGCGACCCTCCCGCACCCGAGCCACCGAGCCTCGAGGCAAGCCTGATCGGGACCGTCGGCCCCGTGATGCGCCACCTGGTCGCCCATGCCCGCCGTCACAAGACCTGGGGTGACCTCACCTACCAGCAGTACAACGTGCTGCGCATGATCGACACCCTCGGCCCGCAGGCGCAGGCCGAGGTGGCGCGACGGCTGATGGTCACCGCCCCGGTCGTCACCCGCCTGGCGGGCACGCTGGCCGACGCCGGGCTGGTCGAGCGACGCACCGATCCGAAGGACAAGCGCGCCGTCCTCCTTGCGCCCACCCCACGCGGCAGAAGACAGGCGCGCGCCATGCGCCAGGACCTGCTGCAGGCAGCCCACGAGCTCCTCGAGCCGATCCCCGAGGAGCGCAGGGCCGGCGTGGCCGCGGCCCTGGAGGAGCTCCAGGTGCTGCTCCCGCAGCACTCAGCGCGCCGCTGACGGCCGCGCCTCGGCGGCACGGCGCCCCGTGGTGGGGCGCTCCGACGACGTGTCGAGGGTCGTAACCCCCAGCGACCGATCGCGCCCGGCCAGCCGCAGGCCGACCGCCACCAGCCCGACGGTCGCGAGCGACAGGACCGCTCCCGCCAAAAAAGCGGTGGGCGTCCCCCACGACTCGGCCACGAAGCCCGCGAACAGGCCGCCGAGCGGCGCCGATCCGGCGAAGACGGTCACGTAGAAGCTCATCACGCGCCCGCGCAGCGCATCGGTCACGTTGGCCTGTACCGTGGCGTTGATCGTGTTGATCATGAGCATGCTGAAGAAGCCGGCCGCCAGGACGAGGGGCGCCGCCAGCCACACGGTGCGCGAGGCGGCAATGGCAACGAGCAGGAACGAGAAGACGAGCCCGCCGCCCAGCATGAGCGGGATGGCCCGCCGGCGCCGCATGATGGCCAGCGTGAGCGAACCGGCCAGCGAGCCGATGCCCATGGCGGCGAAGAGGGCTCCATAGCCGTCGGCACCGAGCTCGAGGACTCCGGTGGCGAAGAGCGGCAGCAGGATCTGGAAGTTGAAGCCGAACGCCGCGATCCCGCCCAGCAGGACCAGGCACCAGAGCACGAGCGGCGTGCGCACCGCGTACCAGAACCCCTCGCGCAGGCTTTCGAGGACCGGCGGATGCCGCTCGGGGCGCTCCATGCGACGGATCTCGTGAGGGTTCATGCGCAGCAGCCCCGTCAGCACGCCGGCGTAGGTGAGCGTGTTGATGCCGAGATTGACGCCGACGCCGGCGATCGCCGAACCGGTCAGGTCGGCCGCCACCGCGATGATGACGCCAGCGAGCGCAGGGCCCACCACGCGAGCCGAGTTGAAGGCCATCGAATTGAGCGCGATCGCGTTGGCCAGCAGGTGGCGCGGCACGAGGTCGGCGGCGAGTGCCTGGCGCATCGGCATGTCGATCGCGTTCACCAGGCCGAGCACGAAGGCCATGACCATCACCATCGGGATCTGGATCACCCCGCTGACGATCAACACGAAGAGGACGAAGGCCTGGAGGCAGGCCGCGGCCTGCGACAGGATCAGGGCCCAGCGCTTGTCGATCCGATCGGCCACCACCCCGCCGAACGGCGCCAGGAAGAGTGCGGGGCCGAACTGGAGCACGGCGATGAAGCCGAGCTCGATGGCCGACCCGCCCAGCGCCAGGACGAGCCACGGCAGGCTGACCTGCTGCATCCAGGTCCCGATCAGGCTCACCACCTGCCCCGACCAGTAGAGCCGGTAGTTCCGCACCGAGAGGGCGGCGAAGCCCCGCTTCAGGCCGCCCAGGGCGGCGCGAAGCGGGAGCGGTCGTGGCTGGTCGGGTCGTGCGCCGGGGGCTGATTCGGTCAATGGTCAGGTCTCCGGGAGGTTGCCCATGCTAACAACCTCGCGGCCGCACGTCATGCCGCCCGGCTGGGAATCTCCCCGGGTCGCGGCCGCGGCGGCTGTCGCTCCGTCATCGAGGCGCTGCCGGGCATTCGCACCGATCGCATGCGCCATGCCACCACCCCGAGCACCACCATCGCCAGCGCGGCGCCGACGCCGAAGGCCACGGCGGA
>DASVEH010000240.1:0-2920 GCA_036380655.1 Candidatus Limnocylindria bacterium
TACGGCGAGAACCCGCACCAGCTCGGCGCCTTCTACACCGATCCGGCCCACGCCGGCGGCAGCATCAGCGCCGCCCACCAGATCGCCGGCAAGGACCTCAGCTTCAACAACCTGCTCGACCTTGACGCCGCGTGGGGCATCGCGTCCGACTTCAAGACGCCGGCCGTGACCATCGTGAAGCACGGCAACCCGTGCGGGCTGGCCAGCGTGGTCGACCTGGCCGAGGCCTTCCGGCTGGCGCTCGAGGGCGACAGCGTGAGCGCCTACGGCGGGGTGATCGGCGCGAACCGCACCATCGACGAGGCCGCCGCCCGCGCCATCCGGCCCGGCTTCTTCGAGGCCATCGTCGCGCCTGGGTACACCCCGGAGGCGCTCGAGATCCTGCGCACGAAGCGCGGGTTCGAGATCGTCGAGGTGCCTCCCACGCGTGACGAGGGGGACGAGCTGGGGATCGGCAAGTTCGACTTCAAGCGCATCGGCGGTGGCGTGCTGGTCCAGACCTTCGACAACCTGGAGGAGGACCGCGACAAGCTCCAGCCGGTGACCCAGCGACGGCCGACTCTCGAGGAGCTGACCGACCTGCTCTTCGCCTGGCGCGCGGTCCGACACGTGAAGTCGAACGCCGTGGTCCTGGCCAAGAAGCACGCCATGGTCGGCATGGGCGCCGGCCAGCCGTCACGCGTCGTCAGCGTCGAGGTGGCGCTCCGCAAGGCGGGCGAACGGGCGCCGCTCTCGGTGATGGCCTCGGACGCCTACTTCCCGTTCCCCGACGGCATCCAGATCGCGGCCCAGGCCGGCGTGACCGCCATCATCCAGCCGGGCGGCAGCATTCGCGACGAGATGGCGATCGAGGTCGCCGACCGCCACCACATGGCGATGGTCTTCACCGGCCGCCGCCATTTCAAGCACTGAGCCGATGAACCAACGGGCACCGGTCGACAAGGTCATCATCGCGGAGGCGATCCGCGCAACCGAGGCGGGCGCCATCGCCGCCGCCCGGCTCATGGGCCGAGGTGACCGCGACGGTGCCGACCAGGCTGCCGTGACCGCCATGCGCAAGGCGATGGACGACGCGGACATCACCGGCACCATCGTCATCGGCGAGGGGGAGCGCGACGAGGCGCCGATGCTCTACATCGGCGAGCGCGTGGGCAACCTGGATGCCGCGACCTCGATCGACATCGCGGTGGATCCGCTGGAAGGCACGAACCTCGTTGCGACCGGGTCAGCCAACGCGACGGCCGTCCTGGCCGCGTCGGAGCCGGGCGGGCTCATGCACGCCCCGGACACTTACCTGGAGAAGCTGATCGTCGGGCCGATGGTCGCCGGCCACGTCAACATCAACGATCCGGTCGCGCAGACGCTGACCACCATCGCCGATCGGCTCGGGCGCAACGTGTGGGACATCACGGTGGTCATCCTCGAGCGCCCACGCCACGAGCAGCTCATCGCCGACGTCCGGGCGGCCGGAGCCCGCATCAAGCTCATCGGCGACGGAGACCTGACGGCAGCCATCTCGGTCGCCGTCTCCGGGACCGGCGTGCACGCGGTGATGGGCATCGGCGGCGCGCCGGAGGGCGTGCTCTCGGCGGCCGCGCTGAAATGCCTCGGCGGCGAGATCCAGGCACGATTCAAGTGGCGCTCCGACGAGGAGAAGGAGCGTGCCCGCACCATGGGCGTCGACGTCGACGATGTCGACCGGGTTTACTCCACCAACGACCTCGCGTCGGGCGAGAACGTCGTCTTCTGCGCCACCGGCGTGACCGATGGCGAGCTCCTCCGCGGCGTTCGCTTCTTCGGCGGCGGCGCCCGCACCCACTCGCTCATGATGAGCTACCAGGGCGGCTTGGTCCGATTCATCGATACGGTCCACATGTGGGACCCGGGCAACCCGCCGAAAGTTCGCCTCTAGAAATGGTGGCTCACCACCTCTAGCTGCGGGACTGTGGATCCGCCCAGTCGGGGCCGCCGATGCGAAGCACCTCCTGGCCGGCGACGGTCGCGAGCAGATCGGCGACGCTCACCTCGACGCGCAGATCGGAGCAGTTGCGCCAGGGCCGCAGACCCGGGTCCAGCTCGGCAACCGGCTCCAGAGCGAAGCGTCGCTCGTGGAATCGCGGGTGCGGAACGATCAGGTCGTGCTCGGTGTCGGTGACGCATCGGCCGTCGAAGGAGAGGATGTCGAGGTCGATGACCCGCGGCCCCCATCGGCGGCCCTGGGGATCCCGACCCAATGCGAGCTCCAGGCGCTTGAGCTCGTTCAGGAGTTCGGTCGGCTCCAGGTCGGTCTCCAGCTCGAGCGCCGCATTCAGGAAGCGCGGCTGGTCGAGCGAGTCGCGCGGCGCGCTGTCATACAGGGAGGAGACGCGGACGACCAGGCCGATGCCGCGAAGCTCCGCCACGGCCGTGCGGAACGCGACGGCCGGCTCCCCAACATTTCCCCCGAGACCGATGAAGGCGCGCACGGTGCCCGCACTCTAGCCGATAGACTCCCGCGGTGATTGCTTCAACGCCGATCTTCGTGATCACGGGTCAGCTTGCGGCCGGGAAATCGACCCTGGCGCGGGCGGTGCTCGGTCGGTATCCGTTCGGATACCACATCGACGTGGACGGCATTCGCGAGATGGTCACCAGCGGACTGGCCAGCCCGCTCGAATGGACCGATGAGACGACACGGCAGTTCGGGCTCGCCATCACGGCATCGGCGGCGCTGGCGAATGTCTACGCGAACGCGGGATTCACCGTCGCCATCGAAGGCGGTGTCGACCCGGCGGCGATGGACGACGCGCTGACCGAGGCCGGCCTGCTGGATCGCAGGGTCGGGATCGTGCTGCGCCCGCGCCTCGACACCGCCCTCCATCGCAACCGGGAGCGCCAGAACAAGTCCTTCGACACCTCCATCCTGGAAGGCGTCATGCGC
>DASVEH010000241.1:0-3356 GCA_036380655.1 Candidatus Limnocylindria bacterium
GGCTCGGGCTCTATCGGCGGCAGCCCGGGCGCCTCCATCGGGGGCGCGGAGGGCACCTCCGAGCGAGGATCGTCCGCCGGCGCGCCGGCCTCGGTCAGGGGTTCCGTCATCAGGCGTCCCACGTCCGTGCCGCCCGACTCAGACCGCGATCGGATAGGCGACGGCCGAGGCGATCAGGCCGAGCACGATGATGACCGTCACGATGATCATGGCGATCCGAGCGAAGCGAGCTCCGGGCAACACCGGTCACCTCAGCGGTAGTTCTGGAATTGCAATGGGACGACCTCATCGAGCTCGCGCAGGCGGGTGATGACCTTCTGCAGTTCGTCCTTGCTCTTGCTCGTGACCCGGACGGCGTCGCCCTGGATCTGCGATTTGGCCTTGGGGAACTCGTCGCGGATCAGCTTCGTGAGGCGCTTGGCAAGGTCCTCGGGCAGGCCGCGCCGCAGCTTGATCTCCTGGCGCACCTTGTTGCCGCCGGCCGGCTCGACCTTGCCCCAATCGAAGATCTTCAGCGACAGGTTGCGGCGGATCGCCTTCGACTCGATGAGGTCCTTGACCGCGCTGGCGCGGTGCTCGTCGTCGGTGACGAGCACGAGCTCTTCCTTGGCCTGCTTCAGATCGACCGTGACGCCCTTGAAGTCGAAACGCTGGCCGACCTCGCGCCGGACCTGGTCGAGCGCGTTGCGCAGTTCCTGTTCGTCGAAGTCGCTGACGACATCGAATGAGACGTCTCCGGCCACCGGCCTCCTCCTTCCGTTACGCCGCCGACTCGCGGCGGTGCGGCTCACGGTCAAGGGAATCCATATCGGTCCGATGGGCGGCCCCGGCGCCGTCGTCGAGTGGCGCATCACGCGCAGCGGCGGCTGACGGACACATCGGCTCACGGGTGAAGATAGGGGAGTCATGGCAGCAGATTCATCGTTCGACGTGGTGAGCGACTTCGACCAGCAGGAGCTGGTCAACGCGCTCGACCAGGCGCGGCGCGAGATCGCGACCCGCTACGACTTCAAGGGCAGCAAGGTCGCGTTCGAGCTCGGCAAGGACGCGATCGTGCTGACCGCCGACGACGAGTACCGCGCCGGGGCCGCAAAGGACCTTCTCGAGTCGAAGGCGGTGCGGCGCAACCTGAGCCTCAAGATCTTCGAGTGGGGCAAGGTCGAGCCTGCCGGTGGGGGGACGGTGCGGCAGGAGATCAAGCTCAAGCGAGGCCTGACGAGCGAGCAGGCCAAGGAGCTCTCGAAGCGCATCCGGGAGGGATTCCCGAAGACGAAGCCGATCATCCAGGGCGACGCCGTCCGCGTGTCGGCGAAGTCACGGGACGAGCTACAGGCCGTGATCGGGGACCTCAAGGCGCTCGACTACCCGGTGGCGCTGCAGTTCACGAATTACCGCTAGGCCGATGCCGCCCCCTCGCCCGCCCACCGACGAGGAGCTCGACGCCGCGGCACGCCGGCTCGGGCGCGCCCTCGTCAAGCGCCGCTGGCAGATGGCGAGCGCCGAGTCGTGCACGGGGGGACTGGTCGGCCACGTGATCACACAGGTCCCGAGGTCGAGCGACCACTTCCTGGGCGGCATCATCAGCTACTCGAACGCGGTCAAGGACGACCTGCTCGGCGTGCCGCAGGAGCTCCTCGAGCGCGCTGGCGCGGTGTCCGCCGAGGTGGCGGAGGCGATGACCACTGGAGCGCTCGAGCGGTTCCCCGTGGCGCGCCTCGCGCTCGCCGTCACCGGCATCGCGGGGCCGGATGGCGCCTCGGCCGACAAGCCGGTTGGCCTGACCTACGTGGCGGCCGCCGTGCGTGACGGTGCCGCAGTCGTGGAGCGTCACACCTGGGAGCACGATCGGTCGGGCAATAAGCGTGCCTCCACACTCGCGGCGCTCGAGCTGGCCACCCGGCTGGCATCGGAAGACTAGGCGGTGGTCGAGCGCGGCGAGAGGATCCACGTCATCGGGATCGCCGGGTCGGGCGCTGCCGGCACCGCCGTGCTGCTCCGGCACGCCGGGGCCGACGTGGATGGCTGCGACCTCGAGACGCCATCGCCCTACACGCCGGCGCTCGACGCTGCCGGCATCCGGTACGCGGCCGGGCACGATCCGGCCCACTTGGCCGGGATCGATCGCGTCGCCATCTCGCCGGCGCTGCGCTCCGTGCCCGACCACACCGAGCTGTCGGCGGCCATCGAGCGCGGCCTGCCCGTCGTGACCTGGCAGTCGCTCCTCGGCCACCTCCTCGTCGTCGCCGGACTGGACCCGACCGTGGAGGTGGGCGCATTCATCGGGGCGTGGGGCGCATCGGTCCGTCCGGGAGCCGGCGCGCCCTTCGTGGTCGAGGCGGACGAGTTCGGCGACAACTTCCTGAACTACCACCCCGCCATCGCCATCGTCACGAACGTCGAGATGGACCACCCCGACTATTTCGCCGATGCGGCCGCCGTGATGGACTCCTTCGAGACATTCGTGCTCGGGATGGGCACTGAGCCGGCGGTGGGCGGACGGCTGCTCGTGATCGCCGCGGACGATCCCGGCGCCGGCGAGCTGGTGAGGCGGATCGAGGGCTGGGAGGGGCGAATCGTGCGGTACGGTCCCGGCGGCGACGTGAGCGCCACCGAGCTGACCCGCGAGCGGATCACGACCGCGTTCACCCTGTTCGATCGTCGTTTCGAGATGAGCCTCGCCGGGGACCACAACGTGAGCAACGCGACGGCCGCGCTGGTCGTGGCTCGCACCCTGGGCGCGGACCTGGACAGTCTCGCCGATGCGCTCCGCACCTTCGCCGGCGCCGGGCGCCGGATGGAGCTGATCGCCGATACTGCGACCGTGACGATCTACGACGACTACGGGCACCACCCGACCGAGGTGCGCGCCGCGCTCGCCGCGGCCCGTCAGAAGGTCGGTCCGGATCGCCGCCTGTGGGCCGTCTTCGAGCCGCACATGTACTCGCGCACCGCCCTCCTGATCGATGCCTTTGCCACCGCCTTCGCCGATGCGGACGAGGTCGTCATCGCCGACATCTTCGCCTCTCGCGACACCCCGGAGGCGATGACGGCGACGAGTGCGGAGGCACTCGCCGACACGATCGAGCGAACGTCGGCGGTCCCCGCCATCGCCACGGGCGACGTGGAGGCCACCACCGAGTACCTCGCCGATCACCTCGGCGGCGGCGATGCGGTGCTGGTCATGGGCGCCGGCAAGTCCTACCGGATTGCACGCGACCTGGCCGAGCGGCTGGCGAGGGAGACCGCATGATGATCGGTATTCGGTCGGCCGTGCTGGGGGTGCTGCTGGCGCTGGCAGTGACGATCGCCTACGAGGGCCTGGTGAGCCTGGTGGACGCCTCGGGAGCACGTGACCA
>DASVEH010000242.1:0-2642 GCA_036380655.1 Candidatus Limnocylindria bacterium
GCCGAATGCGAACCGATGGGCCATGCCGCCGACGAGGAGCACGAGCCCCGGCTCGACGAGGCCAATCTCCTGCTGCAGGAACGGCGTCCACCGCTCGATCTCGGTGCGCGAGGGCGGCCGATCGACCGACGAGCCGGGCGCGCGACCGGGATAGCACTTGCCGATGCTCGTGACGTACCAGCGCTCGCGAAAGTCGTCGATCGAGATCCCCGCCGCGGAGAGCCACCCGCAGAGCCGCTTTCCCGCGTCCCAGGCGAAAGGCAGCCCCGTCTCGATCTCGCGCCAGCCGGGAGCCTGGCCGATGAGCATCGCGCGTTCGGTCCCGTCACCCGACAGGACGGGCGCCGCACCGCCCTCGCAGGTCGGCATCGCGTCCTGCAATGCACGCAGCTCGCTGCCGGGAGCGGCGCGGCGCGGCGCGGGTGTGGGCCAGTCCCCCGCATGGCGGAGGCGTTTCGGGGCCGCGGTGGCGAGGTCGATCACGCGGGCGGGCGCAGCGCCTCGGCGGCCCTCAGGTCGTCGGCGATCGAGAGGCGCAGCATGCGTCGCACGCCGTCGCGCTGCGGGCCGGCCGCGGCGAGCGCGTCGGTGAGGGCGTCTCGGGCGGCGTAGAGACGGTCGATCGGATCGGTCGAGATCTCCGGCGCCCCGCCACCGAGGTCGCGGACGAAGGCGACGTCCTGGCGCTCGATCGCATCGAGCAGCTCGGCGGCCGAGGACGGGTCGCCACGATCCAGCGCTTCGGCCAGCTCCTCCCGAGCCAGCTCGAGCCAGCGCATCCACGTGGCGAACTCGGTGTCGCTCGGTGGCAGCTCGTCCAGGGTGAACGCGGCGCGCCGCCCGTCGCCGGCCGCCGCTCGCTCGACCTCGTACCAGTTGTCTCCGACGAAGGCGGGCTGGGACTCGCCGTTCGCGGCGAGCCAGGCGGTGAATCGGCTCACCCGCATCGGCATGGCGGTGGTGGCCTCCTCGTCGGTCGCGCCGAAGACGGCGCAGCCGGGAAGCTCGGCCGCGTACGCCGCGACCAGGCCGCGTCCGTCGACGTCGGTCTCCACGAAGATCGCGTGGGGCATCGTCCCGGCCATCAGCTGCGACGCCTCATGCTCGGCGACGCCTCGGCGGCCGTCGGCGGGATCCGGCCGCGATGACGTTCGGCGTGGTGGCGGTGCTGAAGACACGACTCGCCTCGCTTCCGCGCCGGCCATCGCCGTTCGCGTCGTCCGCGGCCGCGGCAGCGTAGACCTCGGCCGGGATGCTGCCCGGCGCGGCCGCCAGCTCTTCGCGCAGGCGTCGCAGCTGGAGGATCTCGTCGCGCAGGGCCGCCGCGCGCTCGAACTCCAGGTTGCGCGCCGCCTCCTTCATCTGCGCCTCGAGGCGTCCGGTCATGGCGGCCAGCTCCTCCGGCTCCTTGCCCGCGACCTGGAGCTCGGCGCGCTCCTCGGCCACGCGCCGCAGGCTCTCGTGGATGCTGCGGATCTCCTTGATGATCGTCTCGGGCGTGATGCCGTGCGCGGCGTTGTAGGCCACCTGCTTCGCGCGCCGGCGATCGGTCTCGTCGATGGCTGCCTTCATCGAGTCGGTCACCCGATCGGCGTACATGACCACCCGCCCACCGATGTTCCGTGCGGCCCGCCCGATCACCTGGATGAGCGAGCCACCCGAGCGCAGGAAGCCCTCCTTGTCGGCGTCGAGGATGGCCACCAGCGTCACCTCCGGCAGGTCGAGTCCCTCGCGCAGCAGGTTGATGCCCACGAGCACGTCATACACGCCGAGGCGCAGGTCACGCAGGATCTCGATCCGCTCGAGCGTGTCGACCTCGGAGTGGAGCCACTGCACCTTGATCCCCAGCTCGGCGAGGTAGTCGGCGAGGTCCTCCGCCATCTTCTTCGTGAGCGTCGTGACGAGGGCACGCTCGCCCCGCTCGACCGTGGCGCGGATCTCGGCCAGCAGGTCGTCGATCTGGCCCGCTGTGGGACGCACGGTGATCGTCGGGTCCACCACGCCGGTGGGCCGGATGAACTGCTCCGCGACGCGGTCGGCACGCTCGGTCTCGTACGGGCCCGGCGTCGCGGACATGTAGACCACCTGGCTCATGTGGTCCTCGAACTCCTCGAAGGTCAGCGGCCGGTTGTCGAGCGCCGATGGCAGCCGGAACCCGAAGTCGACGAGGATCTCCTTGCGGGTCCGGTCGTTCTTGTACATGCCGTGGACCTGCGGGATCGTGATGTGGCTCTCGTCGACGACGAGCAGGAAGTCGGTTGGGAAGTAGTCGATGAGGGTCCACGGCCGGCTGCCCTCCTCGCGGCCGGCGAGGTGCCGCGAGTAGTTCTCGATCCCCGAGCAGTAGCCGACCTCGCGCATCATCTCGAGGTCGAACTGCGTGCGCTGCTTCAGGCGCGCCGCTTCGAGGTCGCGGCCCTGGTCGTTAAGCCAGCGGACCCGCTCCTCCATCTCGTCCTCGATCTTCACCGCGGCCGCCAGCAGCTTGTCGCGCGGCGTGACGTAGTGCGAGGCGGGATACAGGTTCACCTCGTTGCGCTCGGCGAGCACCTCGCCGGTCAGGTCGTCGATCTCGACGATCCGCTCGACCTGGTCGCCGAAGAAGTCGACCCGCACGACGTACTCGCCGTGCGGCGGCTGAA
>DASVEH010000243.1:0-2686 GCA_036380655.1 Candidatus Limnocylindria bacterium
GGACGAGGCACTCACCGAGCTGGCATCGGCGCTGCGGCTCTCGAGGCCGCCGGAGCGGATCGAGTGCTACGACATGAGCAACATCCAGGGGACGGCGGCGGTGGGGTCCATGGTGGTCTTCATCGACGGACGCCCCGAGCCGAAGGAGTACCGCCGCTTCCGGATCCGGTCGGGCGACACGCCGGACGACTTCCGGATGATGGCGGAGGTGCTCCGTCGCCGATTCAGCCGCGTGGCCAAGCTCCGCTCCGACACGGGCGCTCTCTCGCTCGACGCGGTCGGAGCTGACGAGGTCCCCGAGGAGGACGCCGATCGGCCGCGCGAGGCGGGCTGGGCGGTGCCGGACCTGGTGATCGTGGATGGAGGCAAGGGCCAGCTGTCGGCTGCCGTCGGCGTCATGACCGAGCTCGGCATCACCGACGTGCCGCTCTCGGGACTCGCCAAGCGCTTCGAGGAGCTCCACCTGCCGGGCCAGGCGGCGCCGGTCGTCCTGCCTCGCCGCTCGCAGGCGCTCTACCTGGTCCAGCGCATCCGTGACGAGGCGCACCGCTTTGCGATCACGTACCACCGCGACGTGCGCGGCAAGCGCGCGCTGCGCAGCGAGCTCGACGACATCGCCGGCGTCGGTCCCGGGCGGAAGAAGGCGCTCCTCAAGCGGTTCGGGTCCGTACGTCGCATCCGCGACGCGACCGTGGACGAGGTGGCGGCCACGCCGGGAATCAGCCGCGACCTCGCGGAGCGCCTCAAGGCCCACCTCGCTCGGGAGGGCATGCTGGCGTAGTCGTGGTCGGGCATGGAGCTCGGCCGCCACGCGGGCGCTATACTGGCGCCGCCCGCCGCTGGTGAAGCGGCGCGTTTCGTGTCCGAGGCACCTTTCGCCGGCACGAGATTCCGCACGACCGAGGACCGTACGGCCGACACATGACCTGGCGTCGCATCGCCCCGTGGTTCATCGGGGTCATCGCCCTCCTGGCGATCTTCATCAACCTGCCGCGCGAGGTGCCCGGCCTGGGCTGGCTGCCCGCCGAGGTTGGCGGCGTCGAGTTCCGCACCGTGCTCGGACTGGATTTGCAGGGCGGGCTGCGCGTCACGCTCGAGGTGGAGCCGCAGGGCGATGAACCCATCACCGACGAGCAGGTCGAGCTGGCTCGCGACACGATCGAGCGCCGCGTCGCGGGCATCGGCGTCACCGAGCCTCAGGTGCGTACCGAGACCGCCGGTGACGGCTCACGACGGATCGTGGTCGAGGTGCCCGGCGTCAGCGACCAGGACCAGGTACGCGAGCTCGTCGGCTCCACCGGACAGCTCCAGTTCATCGATCCCGTCGGCCAGCAGCTCACCGCCGACCAGGACATCAGCTCGCTCCTCGAACAGGGCGCGGTGCGCGAGATCTTCAACGGCGGTGAGATCGTTCCCGGCAGCGTCGCGCCCGATGTCGGGTCGGGCAACCAGATCGGTGTCTCCTTCAACCTCTCCGAGCGCGGCACCGACCTGTGGTGCCAGTTCACGACCGCGAACACGCAGCAGCCCGGCCCGATCGCGCTCGACGGCAGGGTCATCACCACCCCGACGATCCAGCAGCCGATCTGCGGGGGCACGACCATCATCACGGTCGGGCCGGCGAACCCCGCCAACGAGCTCGAGCGGACGAACCTCTTCAACACGCTGCGCTTCGGCGCCCTCCCGGTGTCGCTCGTTGAGCAGGGTGTCGACGAGGTGGATCCGACCCTCGGCGCCGGATTCCTGGTCCAGGCCCTGGTGGCGGGCGGCGTCGGCCTGCTGCTCGTCCTCTTCTTCATGATCGCGTACTTCCGCCTCCCCGGCGTGCTGGCGGCGTTGGCGCTCGTCTTCTACACGCTCGTCGTGTACGCCATCTTCCGGATCATCGGCGTCACGCTGACCCTCGCCGGGGTCGCCGCCTTCATCCTGAGCATCGGCATGGCGGTGGACGCCAACATCCTCATCTTCGAGCGCATGAAGGAGGAGATCCGGGCCGGCAAGACGCTCGGTCCGGCCATCGAGGCCGGCTTCAACCGAGCCTGGTCGAGCATCCTCGACTCCAACGTCAGCTCGCTCCTCGTCGCCGGCTGGCTGTACTGGCAGGGCACCACCGTCGTCCGCGGTTTCGCCCTCGTGCTCATCATCGGCGTGCTGGTCAGCATGTTCAGCGCCGTGACCGTCACGCGCACGATGCTTCGATACGTCACCCGGACCAGCTGGGGCCGCCGGCTCGAGCTCTATCACGTGGAGCGCTAGGCCATGTACGACATCGTCGGCAAGCGCAACCTGTGGTTCATCATCAGCGCGATCCTCACCATCCCCGGGCTGGTCTTCATCGTCCTGGGCGGCCTGCGTCCGTCGATCGACTTCACCGGCGGCACCGAGTGGGAGGTGCGCTACGCCGATGCGCCCTCGGCCGCGGAGATGACCGCCACGCTCGCTGAGCTCGGTCACGAGGACGCCCTGGTGACCTCGCTCCCCGATGGCTTCCTGCGGATCCGCACGGAGCCGATCGACCTCATCCCGCCTCAGACGCCTGCGCCCTCGGCCTCCGCGCCCGCATCGGCATCGCCATCCGCATCGGCATCCGTCCAGCCATCCGCATCGCCGGAACCATCCGCATCGCCGGAACCATCGGCATCGGCGGAACCATCGGCATCGGCCTCTGCGGCTGCCTCCGCCAGCC
>DASVEH010000244.1:0-6011 GCA_036380655.1 Candidatus Limnocylindria bacterium
GGCCGGGTCCACGCGCCGTGGTCGATGGCGATCGAGGCGCGGCTGCGCGAGCAGCATGGCCTGGAGGTGCAGGCGATGTGGTCCGACGACGGGATCGCCGTGCGCCTGCCCGAGGGCGTCGAGAGCGATGGCGGCACGATCGAGGGCGCCGTCCTGCTCGACCCGGACGAGATCGAGGACCTGCTCATGGGCGAGCTGGGTGGATCGGCGCTGTTCAGCGCGCGGTTCCGGGAGAACGCGGCGCGAGCGCTGCTGCTCCCGCGCCGTCGGCCGGGGCAGCGCACGCCGCTCTGGATGCAGCGGCAGAAGTCGGCCGACCTGCTGGCGGTGGCCAGCCAGTACGGCTCCTTCCCGATCATCCTCGAGACCTACCGCGAGGTGCTGCGCGACGTCTTCGACATGCCCGCGCTGCGCGAGCTGCTTGCCGATATCCGGGCGCGGCGCATCCGCGTCGTGAGCGTGGAGACGCGCTCCGCGTCGCCGTTCGCGAGCTCGCTCATGTTCGACTACCTCGGCTCGTTCATGTACGAGGGCGACGCCCCGCTGGCCGAGCGTCGAGCGCAGGCCCTCGCGCTCGATCGCGACCTGCTGGCCGAGCTGCTCGGCACCGAGGAGCTGCGCGAGCTCATCGACCCCGAGGCGGTGGCGGACCTGGAGCTCGAGCTGCAGGCGCTGGCGCCGGCTCGCCAGGCACGCACCGTCGACGGGGTCAGTGACCTCTTGCGGCGGCTGGGCGATCTGCGGACGGACGAGGTGGCTGCCCGTGTGAGCGGCCCTGATGCGGAGGAGGCCCTCTCGGCGCTCGAGCAGTCCCGCCGCGCGATCCGCGTCCGGGTGGCGGGCGAGGAGCGGTGGATCGCCATCGAGGACGTCGCCCGCTTCCGCGATGCGGTCGGGGCCAGTCCGCCCGCCGGCGTGGCCGAGGCGCACCTGGAGGCGGCGGATCGCCCGCTCGACCTGCTGCTGGCGCGCTGGGCACGGACACACGCGCCGTTCACCGCGGATGCGCCGGCGGCGCGCTGGGGCATCGCGCGCGCCACCGTCGAGGATCGGCTGCGCGCCATGGCGGCATCGGCGCAGCTGCTCGAGGGCGCCTTCCGCCCGGGTGGCGCGGCGCACGAGTTCACCGATCCGGACGTGCTGCGCCAGTTGCGCCGTCGCTCGCTCGCGCGCCTGCGCCGCGAAGTGGAGCCCGTGGAGCCCGAGGTGCTCGGGCGCCACCTGCCGGCCTGGCACGGCGTCGGATCGAGCTCGGGGGGGCTTGGCAGGCTGATCGAGGTCGTCGCCCAGCTCGAGGGCGTGCCGATCCCGGCCTCGGTCCTCGAGCGCGACGTGCTGTCCGCCCGCGTCGCCGGTTACACGCCGCGCCTGCTCGACGAGCTCGGCGCGGCCGGCGAGGTGGTCTGGATCGGGCGTGGGTCGCTCGGACGCGACGACGGCCGGGTCGCGCTTTATCGCCGCGACCGCGTCGACCTGCTCGGCAGCGCCGGCTCGACCGAGGAACGTCCCTCCGAGCCGGTGCACGAGGCGATCCGCGCGCACCTCCAGCGCCGCGGCGCGACCTTCTATCCACAGCTGCGGGCGGCCGTGCCGGATGCACGGAATGGGAACGAGCTGCTCGACGCGATCTGGGAGCTCGTCTGGTCCGGCGAGGTCACGAACGACACCTTCGCCGCACTGCGGGCCCTCTCCCTGCCGCGCTCGCGATCGAAGACGGCGCCGCGGCCCGGCCGGCTGACCGCGCTCGGCCCGCCGCGCGCGGCCGGACGCTGGTCGCTCGTGGCGGATCTCGTCGGCGAGGAGCGATCGCCGACCGAGCGCGGCCACGCGCTTGCGACCTCTCTCCTCGAGCGGCACGGCGTCGTCACGCGGGAGGGCGTGGCCTCCGAGGGGCTGGCGGGAGGCTATGCATCGGTCTATCCGGTGCTGCGAGCGATGGAGGAGTCGGGTCGAGCCCGCCGGGGATACTTCGTGGCCGGCCTCGGCGCCGCCCAGTTCGCCCTTCCGGGAGCGGTCGATCGGCTGCGCGCCGTCCGCGAGGACGATCCGGCGGTCCTCATTTTGGCGGCGACGGATCCGGCTCAGCCCTATGGAGCGGCGCTGCCATGGCCGCGCGGCGCGGACGACGAGCGGCTGCCGCTCCAGCGCGCGGCGGGTGCGTACGTCGTCCTGGTGGACGGCCTGGCGACGCTGTACATCGAGCGCGGCGGCAAGAGCCTGCTCACGCTGCCGGCGGCGCGGGACGCGGATCGTGCCGCGCGTGCCGTCGCCGAGCTCCCGACGCTCGTCGCGCCGGGCGGGCCATTGCGCGAGCTTCGGATCGAACGGGTCGATCGCGGGCCGGTGAGCGAGTCACCGTTGGCCGAGCCGCTGGGAGAGGCCGGCTTCCGGCCGAGCTACCGCGGCTGGATCCTGCGGCGCGGCTGACGCGTCCGCGGGACACGGAAATGTCCCGAAGGAACCACGAGACTCATTGATGCAATCTCTGAGTCCACGGATCCCTCCGGGACAAGAACTACGATACCGGGCATCGCCCGCCGGGCACAACCCCTCTTCTCCACGAGTTGGTGGGCGACATCGGTGGTTATCCACCGGTTGTCCACAGGTGCTCAGGCGGCGAGGTCGACCAGCAGGTCCGGCACCCAGAGGCGCGTCAGGCCGGCAAAGCTGAGGATCGTGATCACGACGAGGAGCGCGACGAACCCGGCCAGGACGGCCCAGTCGACGCGGTCGAAGGCGAGCTGCCGCAGCCAGGTGCGCGGCCCGGTCCCGAACCCGCGAAGGTCCATGGCGTCGATGGTGTCCTCCGCGCCGACGATGGCGTTGATGGTGAGCGGCGTGATGAGCGGGATCGTGCGCTTGAGCCTTCCGACCGGCGTACGACCCTGCGCCTCCCACTCGTAGCCCCGTACGCGCTGGGCGTCGATCGTGGTCTGCAGCTCCGCCGCGAGGGACGGCACGAAGCGGAACGTCAGCTCGAGTCCGTACGCGAACTTGTAGGGCAGTCCGAGGCGTGCGAAGGCTGGACCGATATCGCCCGGCGCGATGGCGAAGGCGATCGGGAACCCGACGGCGGCCATCGACAGGAAGCGGACGTACTGCGCAACGGCGTACGAGACGGATTCGGCGCTGATCGGCGTCCCCAGCAGGGGGACGCGGAAGTACACGTGCAGATCCTCGGCGGCGTATCCGCGCAGCTCGCCGCCGGTGAGGAGCGTGTTGACGATGACGATGAAGCTGACGAAGAAGGTCACGTACGCCCACTGGATCCGCACCGCCCGGAACGGGATCTGCGCGGACCGATAGTAGAGGTACGCCATCGTGGCCATGACGACCAGGACGCGCAGGTCCCAGACCTGGATGGTCGCGAAGACGTAGCAGACGACCACCAGGACGAGGAGACGGGGATCGCGGCGTGCGAGCCACGATCCCCGTCCGAGATAGCGCGGGGCGATATTCACGGGACCAGCCCGGTCAGCGGCCGAGCGAGTCCTTGATCGGATCCCAGGCGGCCACCAGGATCGGGGTCAGGATGGCGGCCACGATGGCGTTCCCGATCACGACCGGCAGGTAGTTCGCCGTGAGCGCGGTGCCGAAGCTGTCGGCGCTGCCGATGACCATGTCGGTGAACACGAACAGGAAGCCGATGGCGACCGCGATCACCGATGCGACCGCCGCCAGGACGTACCTGTTCTTGATCGACCCGGCCATGCTCACGCCGAGCACCCCGGCCAGGAGCCCGACGAGGCCGTTGGCGAGGCTCCAGTTCCAGCTCGTCAACAGGCCCCAGCCGCTGAGCTGGTCGGCGATCGCGTTCCCCACCAGGCCGGTGAAGAGGCCGACGATCGGCCCGAAGGCGAAGCCGAAGAAGGTGACGATGGCGAAGCCGGGTCGCAGCGACACGTTGGCCGTGCCCGGCAGCGGGAACTGGAACTGCGCCAGGACGGCGTACAGGGCCGCCCCGATCGCCGCGTAGACGATCGTGCGGCTGGTGATCTCCCACATCCCGCTGGTGCGGTCGTGGTCCATGACAGTGGTGGACATGAACTCCTCCGTGCAGAGTCGATCGATGGATTGAACGTCAGCTCAACGGTCGACCGACGACCCTCCTTCCCCCGCTCCTGATTGGGCTCGTTCCCGGGCGATCATCGCCCATGCGAGCGTGCGGGCGTCGAGGAAGCGGCGGGCGTCTCCGTGCCACGCCTGGTTCGCGGCCATCAGCGAGGTCCTCTGCAGGTTGCTCGCGTGCCAGCCATCGGCGTCCTCGATCACCGTGGTGGGCGGCCCGTCGGCGACGATCCGGCCATCACGGATGACAAGAATACGATCAGCGTGCGTAAGCGCAAGGTCTACGTCGTGCGTGATGAAGTAGAGGCTCTCGAGGCCGGGGATGGCGGCCACCTCGCGCATGAACGCCGAAGCGGTGCGATGGTCCTGTCCGGCCGATGGTTCGTCGAGGATGAGCGAGCGCGGCTGGAGGGCAAGCCCGATCGCCAGCGCGAGCCGCTTCTGCTGCCCGAAGCTCAGCGTCATCGGTGGGCGATCGAGGATCCCCTCCTCGTCCGCCAGGCCGGTGCGGCGCAGCGCCTCCATTGCCACGGCATCGGGATCATCGACCGGAAGGCCGAGGTTGCGCGGCCCGAACAGGAGCTCCTCGCGGACCGTTCGGGCGAAGAGCATCTGACTGGGGCTCTGGAAGACGTAGCCGATGGTGCGGGCCAGCTCGGCCACGGGCGTGGTGGCGGAGTCGCGCATGTCGACCCACACCGTTCCGCTCGAGGGGCGCAGCAGCCCCATGGCCGTGCGAAAGAGCGTGGTCTTGCCCGACCCATTCGGGCCCAGCACCGCGACGGTCTCCCGGGATCCCAGCTCGGCGGACAGGCCACGCAGGACGGGCAGGTCGCCGAGCGTGACGTGCACGTCGTCGAAGGAGATGCGCGCCGACCCCACCTCGGGCTGGGTGTGGCGGCTCATCGGCGCTGAGCTGACGGGGACGCCGTTCGAGCGCTCACGGGCAAGCACGACCTCGAACGGCAGCTTCACCGCCTCTGGGTCGGCGATCTCGAAGAAGCCGTCCGGCGGGCCGAGGTAGGTGACGCGGCCGGCGTCCATCGCCAGGACGCGATCGGGCCGCAGCTCGAGCGCCTCCTCCACCCGGTGCTCAACGATCACGACGGCATGTCCCGCATCGGCGAGGCGGCGAAGCAGCCCGAGCAGGTCGGAGGCCGTGGCCGGGTCGAGGTTCGCGAGCGGCTCGTCGACGACATAGGCGCGCGGCCGCAGCATCAGCGTCCCGGCCATGGCCAGCAGCTGGCGTTCGCCTCCCGACAGGGCCGAGGTCGGCCGCCCAGCGAGGTGCCCGATACCGGTTTCGGCGATGACATCCCTGATCCGCTCGGCGATCTCGGCCGGTGGGACCCCGGCGTTCTCCGGTCCGAAGGCCAGCTCCGCCTCGACGGTGGCTCCGACGATCTGCTTCGCCGGATCCTGGAGCAGGGTCCCGATGACACCGCTGATCTCCCGCAGGCGCAGATCGAGGGTCGGCGTTCCCTCGATGCGCACCGCGCCCGACAGCTCGCCCGAATAGGCGTGCGGCACCAGCCCGTTGAGAGCCCGGATCAGGGTGCTCTTGCCGCAGCCCGACGGTCCGGCCACGAGCAGCACCTGCCCCGGCTCGATCCGCAGGGACACGTTGCGGATGGCTGGCTCACTGGCCCGCCGGTAGCGAAACGTGAGGTCGTCGACCTCGATGAGCGGAACGTCCGCCACGGCTCAGGCCGGCTCGATGCGGACCGACGCGTCGTTGGCCAGCCCGAGCCGCTCTGCCGCGGAGCCCTGGTTGAGGCCGATGCCGAGCCCGGCGTAGTCGGCGTCCTCGTACAGGAGCAGCTCGCCGGGCGGGACCGCACCGAACGTGAGCTGCCAGGCAACTTCGAGAACGGCCGGGCCGACCCGGAGCTGGAACCGATCGCCGGGCTCGAGGCGCCCGCGGAGAGCCGCCAGGTCGGCCG
>DASVEH010000245.1:0-4481 GCA_036380655.1 Candidatus Limnocylindria bacterium
CGGGCGGACCGTGACGCGACGGGTGATCGGCTCGCCGCCCGCCGGCGTGAGCACGATGTCCCACGTGCCGGGTGCCAGTGCAAGACTGCCGCTGAAGGCGCCCGCGGCGTCCGCGGTCAAGCTGACCGGCTCGGGGGCCGATGGATCGGGCCGGTCGAGCTCGACGGGACCGCCACCCGCATCGGTCACCGCGAAGTTCGGCGTCGGCGGTGACGCGAGCACGGCCGTCGCGACGAGCTCCGCGGCCGGTGCGGCGGTGCCGGCAATCGGTATCGCGCCGGTGAGAGTGGCATCGGCTTCCGGCTGGTCAAGGGTGACGCCGACCGCGGGGGGAGTCGGGCTGCCGGCCACCTCCGACACGACGTTGACGCGCCGCACGAACTCCTCGGAGGGTCGGTCCGTCACCGGGTCGTGCGCCACCAGCCGGATCTCATTCGATCCGGGCAGCAGGCCGACCGTCATCTCGAAGCTCCCCTCAGCATCGGCGACCGTGCTCGGGTTCTCGGGGAGGCCGCTGACGGTGATGACGGCGTTCGCGGCGGTGATGCCGCGAATGGTGATGGTGTCCTCGGTGTGCGCCGCCACGTCACCGGCCGGCTCGACGATCCGCAGCTCAGGCGTGCGCGCGAAGTTGACGAACTCGTAGCCCAGCCAGGCCACGAAGGCCCCCACCAGGATGGTGAGGATGGCGGCCGCCACCGCACCTGGGGTGACCACGAAGGTCCGCCGTCGCCGCACGGCGATCGGGCGCGGAGGGCTCGGCGTGGCCGGACGCTCGGCCGTATTGGCCGCCGACTCGAGCCGATACAGGTCGATCAGGTACTCGGGATCGAGCCCGAGGTAGGCGCCGTAGTTGCGCAGGAACCCCTTCGTATAGACGGCGCCCGGCAGCTCCCGGTACTCGCCCCGCTCGAGGGCCGACAGGTACCGCTCGCGGATCTTCGTATCACGCTCGACTCGAGTGAGATCCACTCCCTTCGCCTCGCGGGCATCGCGCAGCACCTCCCCCAGCTTGTGGACCTGGTCGGTCACGGCTCGTCGTCCTCGTCGGGCCCGACGTCACCTCCCCATCCGTCGGAGGTGACGAGCACCTCGCGGAAGCGGCTGCCGTCCGCCGCGCCGACGATTCCGCGGTCCTCCATTTGGTCGAGGATGCGCGCGGCCCGCGCGTAGCCGATCCGCAGCCGCCGCTGGAGCAGCGAGGCCGATGCCTTGTCCGACCGCCGCACGATGTCCACCGCCTGGGTGAGCAGGGCATCGGCGTCGTCGTCCTCGTCCTCCTCGCCCGGCCGTCCTCCCGGCTTCCCGTCCCGGCGCGGCGCCGTGATCTCCGGGCGGTACTGAGGGCCGCCCTGCGCCCGCCAGTGCCGCGCGACCGATTCGATCTCGGCATCGGTGACGAGGACGCCCTGGAGGCGGACGGCGCGGGGGGCGTCGATCGGCTGATAGAGCATGTCGCCGCGCCCGAGCAGGTCTTCCGCCCCGGTGGTATCGAGGATCGTGCGACTGTCGATGCCCGAGGTCATGGCGAACGCGATGCGGCTCGGGATGTTCGCCTTGATCAGGCCGGTGATGACCTGGACCGATGGACGCTGGGTGGCGACGATCAGGTGGATGCCGGTGGCGCGCGCCAGCTGCGCGATGCGGGTGATCGTTGCCTCGACCTCGTACGCGCTCACCATCATCAGGTCCGCCAGCTCGTCGATCACGATCACGATGTACGGCATGCGCGGCTCGCCCGCCCGAAGGGCCTCGTTGTAGCCGCCGATGTTCCGCACGCCGCGCGACGCGAACTCGGCGTAGCGGCTCTCCATGGTGCCGACCGTCCACTTCAGCGCGTTGACGGCCTTGTCGGGCTCGACGATGACCTCGCACAGCAGATGCGGGATGCCCTTGTACTGCGCCAGCTCGACGCGCTTGGGGTCGACCAGGATCAGCTTCACCTCGGCGGGCGTCGCGTTCATGAGGAAGCTGTCGATGATCGCGTTGACGCACACGCTCTTGCCGGAGCCGGTGGCGCCGGCGATGAGCAGGTGCGGCATCTTGGCCAGGTCGGCGCTGAACGGCTGTCCGGCCACGTCCTGGCCCAGCGCGAATGCCAGCTTTGACTTCTTCGACGCCTCCACGTGGCTGCGGCTGGCGAGCACCTCCTTGAGCGTGACCAGGTCGAAGGCGGAGTTGGGGATCTCGACGCCGACGTACGGTTCACCCGGAATGGGAGCCTCGATCCGGATGCTCCGCGCGGCCAGCGCCAGTGCGAGGTTGTCGGAGAGGCCCTCGATGCGGCTCAGCTTGATGCCGGGGTCGACGTCGAGTGCGTACTGCGTGACCACCGGACCTTCCTGGATGCGTGCGACCTTCACGCCGATGCCGAAGTGCGCCAGCGTCTCGCGGATGCGCTGGCCCTTGGCGGTGAGGTCCATCTGGGCGGCGGACGACTCGGGCGCATTGGCGAGCAGCTCGAGGGCCGGCAGCTCCCATGCGCGCTCCACCGTCTCTAGCGCCGCGTCCACGGTCTCGACGGCCGCCGCCTCGGCCAGGTGCGCCTCCTCGGTATGCTCGAGCTCCGCGGTCAGTGGATGGGGACGCGCCACATCCTCCGCGGCGGTCGCGACCGGAGCTTCCGGCACCGTCGCCCGGTCGGGTCCACCCGCCGATGGCGCCGGACGCTCCCGGCGCAGGATGACCGGCGGCTCCTCGTCGATCTCGCCGCCGCCGGCCAGGCGGTCGCGCATGCGGTCGATGAGCCCGGGCCGGGGCTCCGTGCCGGAGGCCGCCTCCGCGTGAGCGCGCGCCTCGGCAGCTCGTGGGCGGCGCCCGGCGGCGCGTCGCGCCGCCTCGGCCTCGAGCTCCTGGCGCTCGTCACGACCCGCGAGGTAGGCGGCAATCAGATCGCCGATCGTCATGTTGAAGTAGAGCAGGAGGCCGACGATCGCCAGCAGGGCGAGCACGATCCAGGCGCCGGCATCGCCGACTGCTCCGGTCAGCAGGGCGCTGACCGCGAATCCGATGGCTCCCCCGCCCTGGCCGGTGCTGACCGCGTCGGCACCGCCTCCCACCGACAGGTGGAACATGCCGAGGAGTGCCAGCGCCACCAGCGCGGCGCCGGTGGCGGCCATCCAGCGCTCCGCCGGCATCGTCTTCATCCACAGCATGACGGCGAAGCCGGCGAGCAGTGGCGCCGCGAAGGCGATCCCCCACCCCAGCGCGGTCGAGAGGAGGGCATGCCATGGGCGCACGATGGCCCCCGCGTCGGGCGCGAAGAGCGCGATGACGCTGATGATGGCGAGCAGGAGCAGCACGAACGCCATCGCCTCGCGCACGAAGCGGGCGCTCAGCACCCTCGTGCTCTTCTGGCGGCGCCGCCGAGTCGGCCGGCGCCGTGTCGTCGTCCTCCGTCGGGTGGCCACGGGCCGGGTCAGACCTCCATCACGATGGGAAGGATCATGGGCCGTCGCTTCGTTCGCTGATGGAAGTATCGGCTCAGGGTGTCGCGGATCTTCGTCTTCGTGTAGCCCGCCTCCGCGGTGTGCTCGTCCTCGTGCCGCTGCCGCAGCGCCTGCATGAGGTGATCGCGCGCGGCGCCCATGATCGGATCCTCCGGGTCGGACAGGAACCCGCGGCTGACGAGGTCCGGAACGCCGACCGGCTGGCCCGTCTTGGCGTCGATGGTGAGCGCCACCATCACCACGCCGTCGGATGCCAGCATGCGGCGGTCGCGCAGGACCACCCCGTCGATGCCGTCGATGGCCGCAATGCCGTCGACCAGGACGGCGCCGGCGTTCACCGAGCCCGCCATCCGACCGCTCTGGCCGTCGAACTCGACGACCTGGCCGTTCTCGAGGACGAAGATCTTGTCGACGTCGACGCCCGCGCCTTCGGCGAGAAGCCCGTGCTGCACCAGCATCCGGTATTCACCGTGGATCGGGATGAAGTGCTTCGGCTTCACGAGCCCGAGCATCAGCTTGAGCTCTTCGCGCGAGCCATGGCCCGACACGTGGCAGTGCACGAGCGGCTCGTAGTGGACCATCGCCCCCTCCTTGAAGAGGTTGTCGATCGTCTTGGCCACCGCCTCTTCGTTGCCGGGGATCGGGCTGGCGGACACGATGACCGTGTCGCCGGGCTCGATCGTGATGTTGCGGTGGTCACGGTTGCTCATGCGCGTCAGCCCGCTCATCGGCTCGCCCTGCGAACCGGTGGTCATGACGACCAGCTCGTCCTTGGGGAGCCGCTGGAGCTGCTCCTTCTTGACGAGGGTCCCGTCGCGCGCGTCGAGATATCCGCGCTCGAGGGCGATGGCCGTGTTCTGCTCCATGCTGCGCCCGAGGGCGACCATCTTGCGGCCGTGCGCCCATGCCGCGTCGATCACCTGCTGGACGCGGCCGATGTTGCTGGCGAAGGTGGCCACGATGACGCGGCCCGGCGCCTCACCGACCAGCCGGTGCAGGCTCTCGCCAACGGTCGTCTCGGAGAGCGTGTAG
>DASVEH010000246.1:0-4078 GCA_036380655.1 Candidatus Limnocylindria bacterium
GCTGATATCGCTCAAGGCCTCGATCATGAACCTGCTGTCCGTCGGCGCCGCCTACGGCGTGATGACTCTGGTCGCCAAGGGCGGGACGGTCGGCGAGCTGATCGGGATCGACCATGAGGTGCCGATCGCCCCGTTCATGCCGGTGATCCTGTCAACGGACTCGGCACGAGGTCCAGGGCAATTTTCGAACGCCGTGCAGCCACGGCCTGAGAGGTCGCAGGTCACGAGGGGACCGTCACGAGCTGATCCGATCGCAGGTCCTCCCCGTCGCGCAGGCTCGCTAGCCGTCGATCGAGCCTCTTCGGGATCCACCAGTTGGCGCTGCCGAGGAGGGTCATGGTCGCTGGCACGAGAACCATGCGGACGAGGGTGGCGTCGACGAATATTGCCGTGGCCAGGCCAAGGCCGAACATCTTCGTTGCAGCGTCCTCCCCGAGGACGAAGGCGAGGAACACCGAGATCATGATCAGCGCAGCCGACGTGATGACCCGCCCTGTCGAGGCGATGCCGCGGACGATCGAAGTCTTGTTGTCGCCAGTGGCGACAAACTCCTCGCGCACCCGGGACAACAGGAACACCTCGTAGTCCATCGAGAGCCCGAACAGGATCGCGAACATGAACATCGGGATGAAGGAGACGATCGGCACGGTCGACTCGAGCCCGATCAGACCAGCGGCCCACCCCCACTGGAACACCATGACCATCACGCCGTACGCCGCACCGATGCTGAGCAGGTTGAGGACCACGGCCTTCAGCGGCACCAGCACAGACCGGAAGACCAGCATCAGGAGGACGAACGACATCGCAAGCACCGCGGCGATCAGCACCGGGAGCCGTTCGTTGACACGAGCACCGACGTCGGCGAAGTTCGCCGTCTGCCCCCCGACGTGTGCCCGCGCGGGACTGCCTGCGAGCACGCCGGGCAGCACCTTCGCCCGCAACCGCTCGACCGTCGCGTGCGTAGCGGCGGCCTGAG
Organism: Candidatus Limnocylindria bacterium; assembly: GCA_036380655.1. GTDB lineage: Bacteria > Chloroflexota > Limnocylindria > QHBO01 > QHBO01 > JACDBZ01. Next base: position 977 of record DASVEH010000246.1, read on the forward strand.
GCCCCGTCGTCGGGGTGGCAACGATGACAGCCACCCCCGCGCCGGCGTACATCTCGGGCGCTCCCACCGAGGCGATCCCCCGGTCGGCCCTGACCGCCGCCACCAGAGGCTCGACCACGGTCGGGTCCTCGGCGATGTCGACGGCGACCACCACCGGACCATTGCTGCCCGGACCGAAGCCCTGGGCCACCAGGTCGTAGGCCTGGCGCTCGGTCCGGCTCTCGGGCAGCGCACCGTCGTCGGGGATGCCGGCGCGCAGTGCAACTACCGGCGCAGCGAGAGCGAGCAGCAGCACGGTGACGCCCACGGCGTACGGCCAAGGGTTGCGGGTCACGTGCCGGAGCCATCGTGACCAGCCCGGGTTGTCGGAGCCGCCGACACCGCCACGAGCGGAACGGTGCCCGCGCCGATTGATGTGCTGCCCGGCCAGGCCCATAAGCGCAGGCAGCAGCGTGATCGAGACGCCCACCATGACGAGGACGACGACCGAGACCGCGATGCCACCCGCGGTCATGAAGGGGACGCCGGCCACGACCAGCCCGAGGATCGCCACGACGACGATGCCGCCGGCGACCACCACCGGCCTGCCGGCCGTGGCCAGCGCCGAGCCGACCGACTCCGCAACAGGCACGCCGCGAGCAAGGTAGTCACGGTGCCGGGTCACGATGAACAAGGCGTAGTCGATACCCACCCCCAGTCCGACCATGGCCCCGAGGACGGGCGCCCAGCTCGGGATGTCGATGACATTGGCGATGAGTGACATGGAGCTGACACCGACGGCGAGTCCGAGCACGGCGGTCCCGAGCGGGAGGGCCGTGGCGATCAGTGACCCGAAGGCGAGGAAGAGGATGAGCGCCGCGACCAGCAGCCCGATGAGCTCGCCCACAGCGGGCTGCGACTGCTCGAACGCGAAGAAGAGGTCGCCACCCATCTCGAGCCGCAGCGGCGACCCGACCTCCGCGTCGGCACTGAACGCCTTGAGGTTGCTGAGGTCCTGAGCTGAGAGCTCGTCCACGAGCGGGTACTGCAGGCGGATGAGCGCGACGCGGCCGTCTGGCGATACGACGTCTGTCGTCCTGAGGACGTGGGGCAGCGATGCCGCGCCGCTCTGCAGCCTGGCCAGTGCAGCGCGTGCCTCCGCCGAGTCGACGAACGTCGCGTCGTCGTCCAGCGGGGTCACCACCAGCTGAGCCGTCAGGCCGGCATCGCTTGCGCCGGCAGCGGCCATCAGCTCGCTCGCCTGCTGGGAGTCGAGCCCCGGCACCTGCATGGAGTCCCTGAGTCGGTGGCCGAAGGCGCCGGAGGCGCCCACCACGACGACCGCCAGGACCAGCCAGGAGCCGATCACGACCCAGGGCCGGCGGGCAGCCAGGTGGCCGAGACGGTACAGAGACTTCGACATCATCGGTCGTCCTCCACGGTCGTTGGCGTCAACGCGACTGCCATGCCCGTCAGCGTGGTGACGCGACGCGGGTGGCACATCGGCCACTGGGCGCCCGGTTTCCCGTTCTGCGGAAGGGTGCGCGTCTGGTCCTTTCGGCCGAGGCGCAACGCCGACGAATCCATAGGCTGGGGTCGTGATCAGCAGCGTGTTCAGGTCCCTGCGAGACGAGCCACGAGCCGTCACGCCACCGCCGCGAGTCTGGCGGGACTGGGCACTGGTCGCTGTGCTGCTGCTGACCGCCGTACTCGAAGGCATCTTTCGTACCGATGTCCCATGGCGTCCTGTGGCGCTACTGCTCGCCGTAGCGTTGGTGTTTCCGCTCTTGTGGCGGCGGTCGCATCCACTCGCTGTCGTGGCCGTGGTGTTCGGCGCGGTCATCGTGCTGAATCTCGCCACGCTGATCGACGGACCTGCCACGTCGGTCGGGCTGTACACGATGATCTACGTGGTCCTACTCCCCTATGCGTTGCTTCGATGGGGGTCCGGTCGCGAGGTCATCATCGGGTTGTCGGTCATCGTGGCAGCCGGCGTGCTCGGGATCGCCAGCGATTTCAACGGCGTCGGCGAAGCGGTCGGCGGCTTCCTGTTCCTCATGTTCCCCGCAGTTCTCGGCGCGTTGGTCCGGTTCTGGACGACGTCGCGGACCCGGGAGATCGATCAAGTCAGGCTGCGTGAGCGCGAACAGCTCGCGCGGGAGCTGCACGACACCGTGGCGCACCACGTCTCGGCCATGGTCGTCCGGGCGCAGGCGGGACGTGTGGTTGCGACGTCTGACCCGGCAGCGGCCGTCGATGCGCTGAGGGTGATCGAGGAGGAAGGCTCCCGTACCCTCGCCGAGATGCGGACCATGGTGGGCGCTCTACGCGATCGTGAGGATGCCGACCTCACCCCGCAGAACGGTGTTGCGGACATCGAGCGGCTCGCGCGCAGCGACGACGACGAGCCCCAGGTGCGCGTCGGTCTCGCAGGTGACCTCGACGCGCTCGGTCCGACGGTCGGGGCGGCCACCTACCGCATCGCCCAGGAATCAGTGACGAACGCGCTGCGGCACGCACGCAACGCCACCCAGATCGACGTACGGGTGGTAGGAGATCATGACGCCATCCGGCTGACGGTCCGCGACGACGGCGATCCGGTCCATCCGTCCAGCGTCAATGCCGGCTACGGCGTCATCGGGATGACGGAACGGGCGACCCTTCTCGGCGGGACTCTCGAAGCCGGGCCGGGACCCGACCACGGCTGGGTGGTCGACGCGCTGCTCCCGCGGGCGCGGCCGGCCCGATGACCATCCGCGTACTCGTCGCCGACGACCAGGAGCTCGTCCGGACCGGGTTGCGCATGATCCTGGACGCTCAGCCCGACATCCAGGTGGTGGGTGAGGCGACGAACGGTCGGGAGGCAGTGTCGCTGGCCCGGGAGCTGCGGCCCGATGTTTGCCTGTTCGACATCCGGATGCCCGAGCTCAACGGGCTCGAGGCCACCCGCGCGCTGGCCGGGCCGGACGTCGTGGACCCGCTCGCGGTGGTGGTCATCACGACGTTCGACCTCGACGAGTATGTCCACGGCGCGCTCAAGGCGGGCGCACGTGGCTTCCTCCTCAAGGACGCAGGCCCTGAACTGCTCACCCAGGCGGTCCATGCCGCCGCCAACGGTGAAGC
>DASVEH010000247.1:0-2600 GCA_036380655.1 Candidatus Limnocylindria bacterium
CTCAGCCGAGGACCTGGCCTCCCGGATCACGGCGGAGCTCGGCGGGCCCGACACCTACGAGGTCGTCACGGGCGCAGCTGACACGGCCGACAGCAAGGCGGAGCTCGAGAAGAGCCTGGGGTTCTTCAACACCTTCCTCACCGCCTTCGCGTTCATCGCCCTGTTCGTCGGTGCGTTCATCATCTACAACACCTTTTCCATCGTCGTTGCGCAGCGGTCGCGGGACATGGCGATGCTGCGGGCCATCGGCGCCAGCCGGGGTCAGGTCGTGCGGTCGGTGGTGTCCGAGTCGGTCGCGGTCGGCGTGGTCGCCTCCGCCGCAGGACTGGCCACTGGGGTGCTGTTGTCGTTCGCGTTGCGGGCACTGCTCAGCGGTGTCGGTCTGGAAGTGCCCGGCGGCCCCATCGTGATCGCGTCCTCGACAGTGATCTTGGCGTTCGGTGTCGGTACCGCCATCACCGTCTCGTCTGCCCTGTTGCCGGCGGTGCGGTCGAGCGGGGTGAAGCCGATCGCTGCGCTCCGCGACGTCGCCATCGACGTGTCGGCGTCGTCGGCGAAGCGAACCGTGATCGGCATGACGGTCCTCGGGCTCGGCGTTGCGTCGTTCACGGCCGGGATCCTCGGAGCCGGCACAGCGCTGGCCCTGATCGGGTTCGGCGCGGTGGCGACGATCATCGGGGTGTTCGTGCTCGGCCCCGTCATCGCCCGGCCGCTGATGCACGTGCTGGGGGCTCCCGCTCAAGCGGTCTCGGGCACCACGGGGCGCCTCGCCCGGGAGAACGCAAAGCGCAACCCGAAGCGCACGTCCGCGACCGCGTCAGCGCTCATGATCGGCGTGGCCCTCGTCGGCCTCATCACGATCATGGCCTCGTCGGTCAAAGCGGCGATCTCCGACACGCTCTCGGAGTCGCTGAAGGCGGACTACGTCGTCACCTCAGGATCACTCGGGAGCGGCGGCCTCAGCCCAGAGATCGAGACCGACCTCGCAGCCCTACCCGAGGTGGCAGCGGTGTCGCCCGTGCGGTCGACCACGGTCGAAGTCGACGGAACGTCGACAGAAGTGGCGGCCCTGGACACACGGACGATCAGCGAAGTGGCCGACCTCGGAGTGACCGCCGGCCGGTTGGCTGACGTCTCCGGACCATCGGTGGCCGTCGAGGACCGCCAGGCCGACGCCGATGGGCTCGCGATCGGCGACAGCCTCGAGGTGACCTTCGCTCGCACCGGACCAGTCGAGCTCACCATCCGGGCGCTCATCGACCGCCCTCCGCCCGGCTTCGACGGCGTCGTCTACCTCGTCGACCTCGACACCTACGAGGCGAACGTCACCGACCAGTTCGACCGCCAGGTCTTCGTCAACGTCGCCGACGGGGTCAGCCCGACCCAAGCCGAGGCCGCGCTCAACACCGTCCTGGCCCAATGGCCCAACGGTGAGCTGCAGGACCAGACCGCATTCGAAGAGACCGTCGCCAGCCAGATCGACATCATCCTCAACCTGATCTACGGCCTGCTCGGACTGGCGATCCTGATCGCCCTCATCGGCATCGCCAACACCCTCGCGCTGTCCGTGCACGAGCGACGACGCGAGCTGGGGCTGCTCCGAGCGGTCGGGATGACCCGACCGCAGGTCCGCAGCGCCATCCGATGGGAGTCAGTGATGATCGCCCTCATGGGGACCCTGTTCGGTTTCGTCCTGGCCATCGCCGGCGCATGGGGGATCATCTCCGCCATCGAAGGAGACCGGCCGATCCCCTTCGTCGTGCCACCCACACCGCTCACCGTCATCGTGGCTCTGGCATCCGTCGCCGGCGTGTTGGCCTCCGTCGGCCCCGCCCGCCGGGCCGCCAAGCTCGACATCCTCGCCGCGATCGCCAGCCACTAACCACGTCCCGAAACCTCCCCCGGGAGCACCTGAATTCGCCACGACGGAACACGAGCCGAGCGTCTTGGCGGATGCGGCCGAACGAGGTTCCTCGCGCTGACCTGGATCCCGTCACAGGTCCGTGACAGGGGCAACCAAGTGCCGAGATGTCTGATGGACGACATAACTCCATGCATCACAAAGGACGGGCCATGAGAACGAATCGAAGCGACCTCCTTGAACGATGGGCTCAGGAACGAGAGGCGGCCCGCACCGCCAGGGAACGCACTGACATCGACGGCGAATGGCGACACCTGGAGCGCGCCCATGTGCTCAGCCAGCCGATGGCCGGCCCGCACGTCCGCACTCACGTTGCGATGCTCGGCTACGCCCTCCGCCATCGAGAAGGCCGCGAGATCGTCGGTCAGCTCCTCCGTGTGGTCGTCGCAGGCCCCGGCACGTTGACCGGCCGATACCCCGTCGGCAACACCGGCGGGGCCAACGTCAGCGCGCTGAAGCCCATGCCGATCCCCGACGACCTCGTCCGATTCCTGAACCCGGCCGTCGTCACGCCATGACCACGCCTAGTACTCGCACCCCAAAGGGAGCTCACATGACAACCACACACGACACGCCGGTTGCGTCCCTGCCGACCACGTTCTCGGCCGACATCGCAGGCCTCGACGACTGCGTCGCACCGACGCTCGTCGACCTCGCCGCGGGCGACGTCTTCGACCTG
>DASVEH010000248.1:0-2764 GCA_036380655.1 Candidatus Limnocylindria bacterium
CTGGCGCACGATGCCAGAGCTGCTGCGGGACGGCCCCGCCTTCCCGCTGGCGGGGATCTGGGAGCGCTGGGACGCCTGCTGGTACATGAAGGTCGCCACCTACGGGTACGAGCCGGGCGAGCGGTCGGTCGCCTTCTTCCCGCTCTTCCCCGCGCTCGTGCGCGGCGTCGGCACGCTCACCACCCTGCCCTACCCGGTGGCCGGCATGATCGTGTCCGCGCTCGGCTTCGTGGCCGCGCTCTCCGGACTGCTGCGCCTCGTGAGCGCCAGCCATGGACTCCGCGTCAGCCGCGCCACCGTGCGGCTGCTCTCCGTCTTCCCGACCGTCTTCTTCCTGTTCGCGCCCTTCACCGAGGCGCTCTTCCTGGCCGCCGTCGCCTGGTGCCTCGTGTTCGCCAGCGAGCGCCGCTGGGCGCTCACCCTGCTGTGCGCCGCGGCGGCGACGCTCACGCGCGCCCAGGGCGTGCTGCTCGCCGTGCCCCTGGCGTGGGAGGCGTTCCGGGCGGCGCGCCAGCTGGGAGCCGACCGCCTCCTCGGCACGCCGAGCGCCTGGGCGAGGGTCGCCCTCGGCGGACTGGCGGCCGCGGCACCGATCGTCATGTTCCTCGGCTGGGGCTTCGCGGCCCGGGCCATGACGGGCGAGACCCCGTACGACGCTCAATCGCTGTGGGGCGGTACCGACTTCCACCCGCCGTGGGCGGTCGTGGCGGCGAGCTTCGGCTGGATCGTCGAGCGCGGGGACGTGATGCAGGCGCTCAACCTGGCGGCGCTGCTCGGCGCCGCGGTCCTGCTGCTCATCGGCGCTCGGCGCATGCCACTGACGTACTCGCTCGACGCGTGGCCGCCGTTGCTCCTCATCGCGACCCGCATCCAGCCGACTCCGCTGACCTCGACGACGCGCTACGTCCTGGTGCTCTTTCCCATCTTCGTCGTCGCCGCGCTGATCACCGCCCGCCCGTTGTTGCGCTGGGCGTGGATCGTCGCATCGCTCCTCCTCCTCGGCTGGCTCGCCACCATGTTTCTGCAGGGCGAGTTCGTGGCGTGACGCGGCCTCCGTATGATGGCCCGATGCAGGACGCCTCCGGCGCCGTCGTCTCGTTCGAGCATGTCACCAAGCGATACGGACCCCCGGGCACGCCGCCGGCCGTCGACGACCTGAGCCTCACCGTCCCGGCCGGCGAGATCTGCGTCCTGGTGGGTCCGTCGGGCTGCGGGAAGACGACCAGCATGAAGATGGTCAACCGCCTCATCGAGCCGACCGGCGGGCGCATCACCATCGGTGGCGAGGACGTCATGAGCCTCCCGGCCGTCGAGCTTCGGCGGCGGATCGGATACGTCATCCAGCAGGTCGGCCTCTTCCCGCACCTGACCATCGGCGACAACGTCGCGGTCGTGCCGCGCCTGCTGCGCTGGACCGCGGCACGGGTGAGCGACCGCGTCGACGAGCTGCTCGAGCTCGTCGGTCTCGAGCCGGGCCAATATCGGTCCCGGTACCCGAACGAGCTGTCGGGCGGTGAGCGCCAACGCGTGGGCGTCGCCCGAGCACTGGCGGCGGACCCGCCGGTGATGCTCATGGACGAGCCCTTCGGAGCCGTCGACCCGATCCGACGCGACCGCCTCCAGAACGAGTTCCTGCGCCTCCAGGAGAAGGTGCGCAAGACCGTCATCTTCGTCACCCACGACGTCGACGAGGCGATCAAGATGGCCGACCGCATCGCCATCCTCCAGCGCGGCGGGATCCTGGCCCAGTACGACACGCCGGGGGCGATCCTGGCCACGCCCGCCTCGGAGTTCGTCGAACGCTTCGTCGGCGCCGACCGCGGCCTCAAGCGGCTCTCCCTGGCACGCGTCCGCGACCTCGATCCGATCGAGCCGGTCACCGTTCGCGCCGGCGAGGACCGTGCCGAGGTGCGCCGCCGGCTCGACCGGGTCGACGAGCTGACGTACGCACTGCTCGTGGACGACGGCGGACGGCCGCTGGGCTGGATCGATCAGCACGACCTGCGCGGCGATGGGCCGATCGACCCCGGCGCGGCAACCCCCGGTGCCCCGACCCTGGAGCCGGAGTCGACGCTGCGCGATGCGCTGTCCACGATGCTGTCGTCCAGCGTCCAGCTCGGTGTCGTGGTCGACGAACGCGAGCGCGTCGTCGGCCTCGTCAGTGTCGACGCCATCAGCGAGGCCCTCCGGGCGCCGGTCGAGCCGGTCCCGCCGGTATCCGCCTGATGGACGTCGACTGGCTCGGTCGCAACCTGGACGAGCTTGCCGCCCGGACCATCGACCACGTGGTGATGACGGTGCTCGCGGTCGTCATCGGCTCGCTCATCAGCTTCGGGCTCGCCCTCCTCATCCGGCGGCGGCGGTCGCTGCACGGACCGATCGTTGCCGTGAGCGGCACGCTCTACGCCATTCCGAGCCTCGCCCTGTTCGCGATCCTGATTCCCTTCACCGGGCCGCAGAGCCTTCTCGCCGCGGAGATCGCGCTCGTCAGCTACACGATCCTGATCCTGGTCCGGAACTTCCTGGCCGGCTTCGACGGCGTGCCGGCCGACGTCGTGGAGGCCGCCGACGGCATGGGGCTCACCTCGTCGCAACGCCTCTGGAAGGTCGAGCTGCCGATCGCGCTCCCGGTCATCGTGGCGGGCATGCGGATCGCCACCGTGACCGTCATCGGCCTCGTGACGGTCACGGCATTGATCGGCCTCGGCGGCCTTGGCTACGTGATCATCGAGCTCGGCTATCGGCGCTTCAACCTGACGGCCAC
>DASVEH010000249.1:0-8458 GCA_036380655.1 Candidatus Limnocylindria bacterium
CCGATGCGGCGGCGAGGAGCACTGGTCGCCGCCGGATGGCGATCGAAGAGGGACGGCAGCACCTCGCGCTCCGCTCGGCGCTGCCTGCCGGCCGCCTCGTTGCGCCGCTGGAGCGATTCGCGGAGGCGGCCGAAGACGGTCACGAGTACCAGGAGGACGGTGAGTCGGCTGGCCGCGCGGCGGACCGGGCCGGAAAGTCGTTGCATGTGTGATCCAGATCAGTGGCAGTGCGGGTTGCGCCCCGTACTATGATGCCTTCCCGAGCATGGGCCATCAGGCCGTCATGGCCTGCCGATGACTGACAGGAGTGAGGTACCCGATGGCGACCGTCACGTTCGATCACATGTACAAGCGGTACGGCGAGGATGTCATCGCCGTGAACGACTTGAACCTCGAGATCAAGGATGGGGAATTCCTGGTCCTGGTCGGGCCGTCCGGTTGCGGCAAGACCACGGCACTGCGCTGCGTGGCAGGCCTCGAAGACATCAGCGACGGGCGGCTCCTCATCGGCGACCGCGTCGTGAACAACGTGGCCCCGAAGGACCGGGACATCGCCATGGTCTTCCAGAGCTATGCGCTCTACCCGCACATGAGCGTGTACGACAACCTCGCCTTCGGCCTCAAGCTGCGGAAGGTCAAGAAGGCCGATATCGACGTCCGCGTCAAGGAGGCCGCCGGCATCCTGGGCCTCGAGCGCTTCCTCGATCGCAAGCCGAAGGCCCTCTCCGGCGGCCAGCGCCAGCGCGTGGCCCTCGGTCGCGCCATCGTCCGCGAGCCGTCCGTGTTCCTCATGGACGAGCCGCTCTCCAACCTTGACGCCAAGCTGCGCGTCCAGACCCGCGCGGAGATCGCCCGGCTACACCAGCGCCTCGGCACCACCACCGTCTACGTCACGCACGACCAGGTCGAGGCGATGACGATGGGCGACCGGATTGCAGTCATGCGCGACGGCCTGCTCCAGCAGGTCGGCTCGCCGCAGGACCTCTACGACCATCCCGTGAACATCTTCGTGGCCGGTTTCATCGGATCACCCTCCATGAACTTCGCGACCACCAAAGCCGAGGGCAAGGACCTCATGTTCGGCGGGGCCAAGCTCGAGCTCACCGGCGTGCAGGCGCGGGCGGCCGAGTCGCGGCCCGACGGCGCGCAGGTCCTCATCGGCTTCCGACCCGAGCACATCGAGCTGGCCAATGGCCAGGAGAGCAGCGCCGTGCGCTTCCCGGCCAAGGTCGATGTGGTCGAGTACCTCGGCAACGAGGAGCTCATCCACGCCCAGGCGGAGGGCAACGAGATCGTCGCCCTGCTGCCGTCGGACCGCAAGGTCGGCGTGGGAGACAACGTCGAGCTCGCCGTCCCGATGGAGAAGCTTCACATCTTCGACCCCGATTCGGAGAAGACCCTCGTCGGGTGAGGCGAACCCGGATCGAACAGAACTGAAACGGCAACCGTACGTTAGAGAGGGCGAGGATCACCCCAACGCTGCGTCGGGCCGATCCCAGGGGGCGGACCCACGAGCAGACACCCAACGCACGCGTGGCTCGGGCCACGCACATCCAGGAGTCAGGTGGAGGAATCGGATGTCCAAGTTTCGACTGGTAGCGCCATTCATGATCATCATGCTGGTGCTGACCGCGTGCCCGGCCGGAGACGATCCGGGCACCGAGGGGAGCACGGCTCCCGGCGCGAGCGGTGACGGTGGCGGTGGCGGCGAAGCCGACGGCAGCATCACCGTGACGTCCCTGTGGGGCGGCGCCGAGGAGCAGGCCTTCACGGCCGTCCTCGAGGCATTCACCGCGGAGACCGGCATCGAGGCCGAGTACGAGGCGAACCGCACCGACTACGCGACCGTGCTGCGGACGCGCATCCAGGGCGGTAATCCGCCGGATGTCGCGATCATCCCCGGTATCGGCACGCTGCGCAGCCTCGCTCGCGATGGCTCGCTCATCTCGCTCGCGGATCTCGGGATCGACCAGGCGTCGATCGAGGGCAACTACGCCCCCGGCATCCTCGACGTCGGCGTCGTCGATGACGAGCTCTACGGGATCATGGTCAAGCTCAACTCGAAGGCGACCATCTGGTACAGCCCGGAGCGCTTCGAGGAGCTGAGCGTCGAGCCGGCCGAGGACTGGGATGGCCTCGTTCAGCTGACCGATGACATCAAGGCGGCCGGGGCCACCCCGTGGGCTCTCGGTGCCGCGGACGGCTGGACGCTGACCGACTGGTTCGAGATCGTCTACCTGAAGATGAACGGACCGGAGGCGTACGACGCGCTCTTCAGCCCCGAAGGCAACTGGGAGGATCCGACCGTCCAGGCCGCGATCGACAAGATGCTCGAGGTCCTGACCGAGGAGAACGTGGACGGCGGAGTTGATGGCGCAAGCGCCACGGCGTTCGTCGACGCGGTCGCCAAGGTGTTCAGCACGAGCCCGTCGGCCGAGCTGTACTACGGCGGTGGCTTCGTCGGTGGCATCGCCACCGGCCCGGACGTCAACGAGGAGCTGCAGGGCCAGGAAGGGACCGCCATCGACTGGTTCCCCTTCCCGACCATCGACGGCAACGGCGAAGGCCTCGTCACCTACGGTGGTGACGTGATGGCGGCGCTCGTCAACGACAGTGACGTCAAGGCCTTCATGGAGTACCTGACCACCGCCGGGGCCGGCCAGGTGTGGGCCGAGGGCGGCACGATCATCTCGCCGATCGTCGAGGTCGACACGAGCGTGTACCCGACGTCGCTCATCCAGGCCGAAGCCGAGCAGGTGACCTCCGCCGAGGCGGTCCGCTTCGACGGCTCGGACCTGCTGCCTGCGGGCCCCGACCTGGGTGCCCTCCTGCAGTCCGCCTTCCGTGGTGAGGACACGGCCTCACTCCTGACGGAGTTCCAGGCCGCGGTCACCACCGCATGGGAAGAGGAGTAACGACCGGTTGAACCACGGACGGGAGGGGCGCACGTCGCCCCTCCCGTCTTCGATTGCCACCCGAATCGGAGGCTTTCATGGCGGTTGCATCTCGGCCGGCTTCACGTGATCCCCAGCCGAGGAGGCGGGACGGGTTCCAGATCAACTGGACCGCGATCCTCTTCCTGGCGCCGGCGGCTTTGCTGCTGCTCGTCTTCCTCGTATTCCCCGCGCTCTTCACGGTCGGCCTGAGCTTCGATCGCGGACGCGGCGGCGAGTTCAGCGAGTTCGTCGGCCTCCGCAACTACATCAACCTGTTCACGAACGATCCGAACTTCCTGCGCATCGGCTTCCCACCGTCCGGCGCGCTCTGGAACAACGTCCTGTGGGTTGTCTTCTACACGTTCTTCTGCGTGTTCCTCGGCCTGCTGATCGCGGTCATGGCGACGCGCGTCCGTTACGAGGCGATCATCAAGGCGATCGTCTTCCTGCCGATGGCGATCGCGGCCACGGCGATCGGCGTCATCTGGAGCTTCGTCTACTTCCCGAACCAGAACACCGGCCTGCTGAACGCCATCCTCGGCATCTTCGGCATCGGCCCGGTCGCCTTCCTCGGGAGTCCGGACACGGTGAACTGGGCGCTCATCGCGGTCGGCGTGTGGGGATCGGTCGGCTTCGCCACCGTGATCCTGTCGGCAGCCCTGAAGGGAATCTCGACCGAGGTGCTCGAGGCGGCGCGCGTGGACGGCGCCAGCGAGCGGAGCATCTTCTTCCGGATCATCATCCCCATGGTCAGCCTGCCGATCTCGGTGGTGGCCGTGACGCTGGTGGTCAACGTCATCAAGCTCTTCGACCTGATCTACGTCATGACCAGGGGAGGTCCGGGCACGTCGAGCCGGGTGATCGCCTTCTCCATGTACCAGGAGGCCTTCCCAGCCGGCCGCTACGGCTACGGGGCGGCGATCGCGATCGTGATGCTGCTCCTCCTCGTGCCGGTCCTCATCTTCAACGTCCGGCGCTTCAGCACTGAGCGGGTGACCGCATGACCGCCACCTCCGTCGGCGCCGAGACGCGCACCGCCAATCGCACGTTCGCCGAGCAGGTGACGCGCTTCATCGCGCGCAGCCCGATCCACATCGTGCTGGGCCTCATCGGCCTCGTCTGGCTGCTGCCCTCGATCGGGCTCCTCATCACGTCCTTTCGACCCAGCTCCGACATGCGTGCCACGGGCTGGTGGACGATCTTCACCGACCCGACCTTCACGCTCGCCAACTACCAGCGCGTGCTCGAGGGCGAGGGCATCGGCGCGGCCTTCCTGAACAGCGTCTACATCACCATTCCGTCCACGCTGATCCCGCTCGTCGTGGCATCGCTCGCGGCGTTCGCGCTGGCGTGGATCAGGTTCCCGTTCCGCGACACCACCTTCCTGGTCATCATCGGGCTGATGATGATTCCCGTGCAGATCGGGTTCATCCCGCTCGTGCAGGGCCTGCGGCCGACCGGGCTGCTGACCAACTTCGGCGCCATCTGGCTCACCCACGCGGCCTACGCGCTGCCGTTCGGCATCTTCCTGCTGCGCAACTTCTTCATCACCCTTCCCAAGGACCTGATCGAGGCGGCCCGCATCGACGGCGCGTCGAATCTCGGCATTTTCCGAACGATCGTGGTGCCGCTCTCGGTGCCTGCCATCGCCAGCTACGGGATCTTCCAGTTCCTGTGGGTCTGGAACGACCTGCTCATGTCGCTGGTCTACGTGCAGAGCAACGCGGCGCAACCCATGCCGGTGAAGATCACCCAGCTGCTGGGCACGTACGCGTCGGAGTGGAGCCTCCTTGCCGCGGCATCGTTCCTGGTCATGGTCGTGCCGCTCGTGGTGTTCTTCAGCCTCCAGCGCTTCTTCGTCCAGGGCCTGCTGGCGGGATCCGTCAAGTAGCCCCTTGAGGGTCGCGACCTGGAATATACGGGCAGCCATCGGGCCGGGGCCGTTCCCGGACCGATGGTGGTCCCGCATCGACGCCGATCGCCTCCGGGCGATCGGCGCCTTCATTGCCGGGCTCGACGCCGATGTCGTGGCGCTCCAGGAGGTTGCCCTGCTGAGCCGGAATGGCGACCTCGTCGACAACGCCGGCGACCTCGCCCGCCAGCTGGGCATGGAAGTCCGATACGGCGCCGTCCGCACCTTCTCCGTGACCGATGGCGACGCCGTGGCCGGCGTCGGCTGCTTCGGCAACGCGATCCTCTCGCGCCACCCCGTCCGAGCCGCCCGTACCGTCGCCCTGCCCGCCGCCGCGTCGGACGCGCCGGTCGAGCCGGTCGGTGCCGATCATCCGGCGGCCGGCATCTCCTACGCCGATGCGCCGGCGACGATCCGCGAGCCACGCTGCCTGCTCCTGGTCGAGCTGGAGGGCCTGAGGGTCGGGTCCGCCCACTTCAGCCACGTCGGCTCGGGCGAACGGCTCCTGCAGGCGCAGGCGACGGTGGCGGCCTTCGACGGCGCCGCCGCCGCCCTGCTGCTCGGGGACCTCAATGCGCCGATCGAGGCGCCCGAGATGGCCCCCTTCTCGACATGGACCGATGCGTTCGACGCCCCGGCCGGCGATCCTGATCGGGTCTCCACGGACGACGGCTGGCGGATCGACCAGGTGCTGGCCAGGGGCGCATCGGTCCGTGGCGGGCGGGTGCTGCGCGAGTCGGGAATCCTCAGCGACCACTATCCGGTGATCGCTGAGCTCGGTCCCGAGGGCTCCGCCGAACCGTCGTGACGAGCGCCGATGGGCGGCGGCACCACCAAAGCTGGGCGTACGTCATTCGTCGCACGCGAGGTCGGAGCACGAACCGCTACGCTCGGGCGTGATGACGAACGACGCCGCTGCCCGCGACCGGACGAGCATCCACCTGGTTCCGCACACCCACTGGGATCGCGAGTGGTACCGCCCCTTCCAGAGCTTCCGCATGCAGCTCGTGGATCTCGTCGACCGCGTCCTCGAGATGCTCGAGGCGGATCCCGCCTTCGCGTTCACGCTCGACGGCCAGCTGGCGACGATCGACGATTACCTCGAGATCCGGCCGGAGCAGACCGAGCGCCTGAAGCGCCACGTCGCCAGCGGACGGCTGGCGATCGGTCCCTGGCAGATCCTGATGGACGAGTTCCTCGTCAGCGGCGAGACCCTGGTGCGCAACCTGGAGATGGGCTGGGCCCGCGGCCTCGACTTCGGTGAGCCGATGCACGTCGGCTACCTGCCCGACATGTTCGGCCACGTTGCCCAGATGCCCCAGATCCTGCGGCGCGCCGGCGTGACCGATGCGGTCGTCTGGCGAGGCGTTCCCGCGGCGGTCAACCGCCACGCGTTCCGCTGGGAGAGCCCGGACGGCTCATGGGTGCGGGCCGAGTACCTCCCGTCGGGCTACGGCAACGCGGCGGGCATGTTCGCCGTCCCGGATCGGCTCGACGCGGCGGCCGCGCGATTCCTCGACTGGGCGGCGCCGTGGTTCGGCGAGGATCCGGTGCTCGCGATGTACGGCACCGATCACACCGCGCCCGTGCCGGAGCTGGCCGGGCTCGTGAGCCGCCTCAACGAGGTCCATGACGCGTCGAACATGCGGATCAGCACGCTGGGCCAGTACGTGGCCGAGGCGCCGCCGCTGACCGAGAGCGACCCGTGCTGGCGCGGCGAGATGCGCTCGGGAGCCCGCGCCAACGTGCTCATGGGGGTGGCGAGCGCCCGGATCGACATCAAGCAGGCCGCCGGGCGTGCGGAGACCCTGCTCGAGCGCTACGCCGAGCCGATGAGCGCGTTGCACCTCCCCCCGGAGGCGTGGCCGGCGCCCTTCCTCTCCGTCGCCTGGAGAAAGGTGATCGAGAACAGCGCGCACGACTCCATCTGCGGCTGCAGTGTCGACCCGGTGGTCAGCCAGGTGCTCGTCCGCTTCGCCGAGGCCGAGCAGATCGCGAGCACCCTGGCGCGCCGCGCGACGGCCGCCCTGGCGGGGAGCGTCCCCCGCGGCGCCGTCACCGTGGCCAACCCATCCCCCACCCCGCGCACGGGCCTGGTCGAGGCCGAGCTGCTGGTTCCGGAAGCCTGGCAGTCGGTGGCCCTCGAGCTGCCCGACGGACGCCGCATCGCGACCCAGGAGCTCGCTCGCAAGGAGCCGATCCTCTTCGACGAGACGCTGCTCGGCGGCGAGGTCGACGACCTCTTCCGGCGCTTCCACGGCCGCGAGGTGTTCGACCACGCCTGGAACGGGTACCGGATCGACGGCCGGACGGTGACGCTCGAGGTCGACAGCGACCCCGATCCGATCTGGCTCGACGTGGACGGACTGCGCGCCGACGTGACCGCCACGTTGCGCGCGGCGCCGGACGAGCGGTGGCGGATCAGGATCGTGGCACGCCCGCGACGCACCCTTGCCGCGTCGGTCCCGGCGCCTGCGCTGGGCTGGACCGCGGTCCGCGCGGTGGAGGGCAGCCAGGCGCCGGCCAACCCGGTGCGGGTCGACGCCGGCCGGCGGGCGATGTCGAACGGCCTGCTGGCCGTGTCGGTCGAGCCGGATGGCACCCTGCGGCTGGAGACGGCGGACGGGATCGTGACGGGCGGCGTCGGCCGCGTCGTGGACGGAGGCGACTTCGGCGACTCGTACAACTACGGGCCCCCCACCACGGACCGTGTCGTCGACTCGCCGGTCTCGGTCGGCGTGGATGCCGACCTGGCCGGGCCGATCCGCGGCCGCCTCATCGTCAAACGTCGCTTCGACTGGCCGGCCGGGGTGACCGCCGACGGTTCGGCGCGCACGCCCGAGGTCGAGCCGACCGAGGTGGCCATGGAGGTGGAGTTGCGCTCCGAGGAGCCGTTCGTGCGCATCGGTGTCGCGCTCACGAACCACTCCGACGATCACCGCGTCCGGTTCCACGTGCCGCTCCCCCGTCCGGCAGAGGTGTCGCATGCCGAGGGCCAGTTCGCGGTCGTGGAGCGCGGAATGACCGGCGAGGGAGGCTACCGCGAGGAGCCGCTCGCCACCTACCCGGCACATGGATGGGTCGATGCCGGCGGCCTGGCCATCCTGCTGGGGCACCTCGCCGAATACGAGCTGACCGAGGTGCCGGGAGGCGGCAGCGGGCGCGAGCTGGCGCTCACGCTGCTGCGCTCGATCGGCCTCATCAGCCGCAACGACAATCCCTACCGCCAGGACCCCGCCGGCCCCGAGATCGCGATTCCGGACGCGCAGATGCGCGGCCGATGGCGGATCGACTTCGCCCTCTATCCCCATGCCGGCGACTGGCTCGAAGGAGGCGTTCCGGCGGTCGCGGAGCGCTATCGCCACCCCTTCCTGGCCGCCCCCGGTACCGCCGCGCCCGACGATGCCTGGCCCCCCGAGCACGCGGGCGCCGACGCGGTGCGGCTGGAGGGCGACGCGGTGGCGCTCTCCTCCCTCCGCCGCCGCGACGACGGCTGGATCGAGGCGCGGGTCGTGAACCTCAGCCGCGAGATGCGGTCCGCCCGCCTCTTCGACGAGATCGAGGAGGCTCGGAGCGTGAACCTGCGCGGCGCTCCCGGCGAGCCGGTGGC
>DASVEH010000250.1:0-5172 GCA_036380655.1 Candidatus Limnocylindria bacterium
GACTCGGGAAAGACGCGCAGCCCGTACGTCTCGGGTACGTCCTGTCCTCGACGGAGCTCGGAGAGGAAGGTGGCCGCGCCATGGGTGATCTGAAGCACTGCTTCTCCTTGGGGATGGGGGTACGGGCCGCCAGGGGCCCGCAAGTCCGATACCACCCGGCCTCAGAGGAGCGAGCGCAGGGCCTCGAGGCTCAGGTTGCGTCCGGTCGTGACCACCGCGACGCGCCGGCCGGCAACGTCGAGCGTCGCGGGGCTCAGCGCGGCGATCCCGAGCACCGCGCTCCCCTCGAGAAGCAGGTGGGGGACCTCGATCGCCCAGCGCATCGCCTCGGCGATCGCCTCCTCCTCGACCACCACCACCTCGTCGACGAGCTGGCGGCAGAGCCGCCAGGTGATGCTGGTTCGCTCGATGTTGCCGGCGACGCCATCCGCCAGGGTTGGCGCGATGGGCATCGGATCGGTGGAGCCGGTCTCGAAATGCGCGTACATCGGGGGCCACGCTGCCGGCTGGACTCCGATCAACCGCAGCCCGGGCTTCATCGCCTTGGCCCAGAGGCCGATCCCGGCGATGAGGCCCCCACCGCCGATGGGCACCACGATGGTGTCGACCTCGGGCCAGTCCTCGAGGATCTCCACCCCGACGGTCGCCTGCCCGGCAATCACCTCGGGATCGTTGTAGGGCGGCACGTAGATGGCGTGGCCGGCGTCATCGCGACGGCGCGCCTCGGCCTCGGCGTCGTCCGTGTCGTTGCCGGTGAGCTCGACCGTGATGCGGCTCGTCTCGAGCGCGCGGAGCCGCTCGAGCTTGGCGGGTGACACTGATCGCCCGACCAGCACGGTGAGCCGCATGCCGTGTCGGATGGCGGCGGTGGCCACGGCGATCCCGTGGTTCCCGCTGCTGGCGGTGACGAGGGCCGCCTCGGGGCGCTCCTCGGCGATGACGGCCACCTTGTTGTGGGCCCCGCGCGTCTTGAAGGCGCCGGTGGGTTGCACCTCCTCCCGCTTCAGGCGCACCTCCGCGGCGCCACTCGCCTCGGCGAGCTCCGGGCTCGGCTCGAGCGGCGTGTGCAGCGCGATGCCCCGAAGCCTCGCGCGCGCGGCGTTGACGTCGGCGAGGGTGGGCGTGCGCGGCATGCGCGGAGTCTAGCCTCCGGCGCGGGGCCCCCGAGCCGCGACGCCGGGGCTCAACGCCGCTCTAGGCCGCCGGCATCGGCTCCGATGATGTCCCGGCTTCGCGGATCTCGCGGAGCCGCATCCCGATCCGCATCAGCGAGCCGAGCCGGTCCTCGACGCGAGCGCGTTCGACCGGCGTCGCCCAGTGGCGCAGCGTGTAGTCGATCTCGTGCTTCTGGCGGGTGGCGGTGGCGAAGAGATCGTCGACGCGCCGGCGCAGCTCCTCGGAAGGACCGTCGCTCATGACGACCCGATGCGACTCCAGGACGTCGAGGAAGTACGACGTCGCCAGCCGGTCGAGGTCCCGCTGCGCGCCGTGATCCCACGGCTCCGGCGGGCCACCGAACCCGTACCTGCGCCACTCGTGCGGCTGCACCTGCTGCATCGATCCCTTTCTCAGTCGAGCGATTGATCCGTCGCCATGACGGTACGGCCCCCCCGCCCGACGGGCGAGTGACCGTTCCGGCTATGCCCGGCCTTACCAACGGCTGCCCGGCGAACCGCCCCCGACCGCTCCCCACCGCGGCACGGGGCACCGGATTGGCCCACCGAACCGGACCCGGAATGGCTCTGGCGTCGAGTGGCTCCGCGGCTCAGCATGGGCGGATGCACACGACGACCTCCTCACGGCTGGACTGGTTCCTCTTCATCCTGCTGGGCTTCTTCTGGGGCAGCAGCTACCTGTTTATCAAGATCGGCGTTGACGCCGGGTTGCAGCCGTTCACGCTCGTGTCGCTCCGCCTGCTGATCGGCTTCGCGCTGCTGGCGATCGTGGTCGCGGTTGCCCGCGAGTCGTTGCCGCGCCAGCCCAGGATGCTGGGGCATCTCGTGGTGCTCGGCTTCTTCAGCGTAGCCCTCCCCTTCGGGCTCATCACGTGGGCCGAGCAGAGCGTCGACTCCAGCCTCGCCGCCGTACTGACCGGCGCCGTGCCGCTGTTCGTGATCCCGTTCGCGACGCTGATGCTGCCGGCCGAGCGGATCACCCTCAACGGTCTGCTCGGGATCGCGATCGGCCTGGTCGGCGTCGCCATCGTCGTCGGCTTCGACCCGGCAGCGCTGGCATCGAACGAGCTGATCGCCGAGATCGCGCTCATCGGCGCGGCAGCGTCGTACGCCGTCGGTGGCGTCTATGCGCGTCGCAACGTGCACGGACTGCGGCCCATGATTCCCGCCCTTTTCCAGGTCGGCTTCGCGCTGGTGATGATGGCGATCCCCGCAATCCTCATCGAGCGTCCGTGGGAGCATGGCCTTGCTCCGGAGGCAGCATTCGCCGTCGTCTGGCTCGGCCTGCTCGGCTCGGGCGGGGCGTACCTCATCTTCTTCCGGCTGCTCGGGCACTGGGGCGCCACCCGGACCACGCTGGTCGCTTACCTCCTGCCGATCTGGGGCATCGCGCTGGGCGCCCTATTTCTCCAGGAGGCGATCGACGCGCGCCTGATCCTGGGCACCGCGCTCGTCATCGGCGGAATCGCGCTGGTGAACATGCGACGCGGCACACGTCCGCTGTGGGGGCGGCGCGCGTCGTCCGTGGCGCCGACCGAGGGCTAGGCCCGCTCGCTGTCCGCGTCCCGATCCCGGTGGACCGGGAAGCGGCGTCCGCGAATGCTGCCGGCGCGCAGGGCACGGATGATGTCGTCGGCGGCGTCTCCGGGGACCTCGACCAGGGCGTATCGGTCGAAGATCTCGATGCCGCCGATGGCGTGGCCGCCGATGCCCGCCTCGTTGGTGATGGCACCCACGATGTCGGCCGGCCGGATGCCCGCCTGGCGCCCGCCACCGAGGAAGAGGCGGACGCTCCCGTCACCGCCGCGCCCGTCGCGTCGCGGCGCCCGGGACGGCCGTCGTGGCGACGGCCCCTGGCGAGGCCCACCGGTGGAGGGCTGCGGCCGCAGCGAGAGGTCCGGCAGCTCGGTCTCCTCGCGATCCGCACCGGCGGAAGCATCGGCAACCGATGCGGCGGCGAGCGCGATATCCACCAGGTCGAACTCCTCGGAGAGGGGCTCGATGACGCCGCGGTATCGGTCGAGCTCGCTGCCCAGCAGGGCTTCTCGGAGTGAGCCCTCCAGCAGCTCCATCCGGCGCGCCCGCAGGTCCGCCACGGTCGGGAGTCGCGACACCTCGATCCTTCGGCCCATCAGCCGCTCGATGTTGCGGAGGAGGCGCTGCTCCCTCGGCTCGACCAGCGTGATCGCGACGCCCTTGCGGCCGGCGCGCCCGGTGCGGCCGATGCGGTGGACGTACGCGTCAGGGTCGGATGGCACGTCGTAGTTGACGACGTGCGAGACCTGCTCGATGTCGAGGCCCCGAGCGGCGACATCGGTCGCCACGAGCACCTGGATCGATCCATCCCGGAATCGGGACATGACCCGGTCGCGCTGGTCCTGGCCCAGCCCGCCATGAAGGGCCGCGCTGTCGTACCCGCGCCCGGCCAGTGCCTCGGTCAGCTCGTCCACCTCGAGGCGCGTGCGCGCGAAGATGAGCACCGAGGTGGGGGCCTCGACGTCCAGGATGCGGGTGAGCGCGGCGAGCTTGTGGCTGCGCGGCGCGACGTAGGCGACCTGTCGCACGAGCGGCGGTCCGCCGGCGGTCGTCTCGCGCGCCAGGCTGATCCGGACTGGGTCATTCAGGTGGCGACCGGCGATGCGCGCGATGCCGGGCGAGATGGTCGCCGAGAAGAGTGCCGTCTGGCGCTCGTCCGCCGCCTGTCCCAGGATTGCCTCGAGATCCTCGGCGAAGCCCATGTCGAGCATCTCGTCCGCCTCGTCGAGCACGACGAAACGGACCTCGTCGAGGCGCAGCGTGCCGCGCGTGAGGTGGTCGACCGCGCGGCCGGGAGTGGCGACCACAACGTCGACGCCACGTCGCAGGCCGCGCAGCTGGTGGCCGATCGGCTGCCCGCCGTAGACCGGCAGCACCCGCACGTCGAGGCCGCGTCCGTACCGATGCACCGCCTGCCCGACCTGCATGGCCAGCTCGCGGGTTGGGACCAGGATGAGCCCATCTGGACCCCCTCCGTCGCGACGCTCCAGGCCCTGGAGAAGGGGAAGGGCGAAGGCCGCCGTCTTGCCCGTTCCCGTCGGGGCCTCGGCGAGAAGGTCACGGCCGGCGAGCAGAGGCGGAATGGCCTCGCGCTGCACCGGGGTCGGCTCCTCGTAGCCGAGCTCGGCCAGGCAGTCGATCAGCTCCTCCCGGAGCCCGAGGCCCGCGAACCCCGTGTTCGTGTCGCTGGTCACGTCCCCGAAGTCCGCACGGGCCGTGCCACCGACGCCCGTCGCGTCAGGAGTGGGGCACGAAAGCGACGCAGCAGAAGCCGGGCTGCGGATCGAGCACCGGCCGCAGCTCGGTCACGCCGGCGCCACGAGCGATCCCTTCGGCCAGAGCCAGGTTGGTTCCGCACATGAGAGGCCGGTGGAGATCGGCGAGAGCGTCGAACGGGCAGTTTCTCAGCCGAATCGTGCCGGTAGCCTCGAGGTGCGGTTCGTAGCCTCCAGCCTCCAGTGCCGCCGAGAGCCGATTCGAAGGAGCCGCGTGCCGGCGGCCTCCGCCGATCTCCTCGCCCAGGGCGCGAGCTTCTTCGCGCAGCGCCGCGGGCGGGGTTCCGTCGCCGAGGCGCTCAAGCGCCGCAGCGAAGAGCTGGGCCGCACGCTCGTAGCGTCGTTCGGGGAGCATCACGCTGAACTCGCGCTCGGCTCTCCAGTACACCCTGGCCGGGCGGCCGGCACCCGGGCCGACTCGGCCGGTGAGCCGCTGGTATCCGCCCTCGAGCAGTCCGGCGGCCTCCAGGCGATCGAGGTGGAAGGTCGCCAGGGCCCGGGTCAGACCCAGGGATCGGGCCGCCTCCTCGCGCCCGACCGGTCGGGCCTGTGCCACGACCCAGTCGTACAGGCGCCGGCGCACCGGCTCGTCGAGCAGGCCTACGGCCGCCAGGGTCTCATCTCGTGTCTGCTTCGGCATCGGGCGCGGATTCTATCACGCCGGTCTACTGCTGAAACAATTGACA
>DASVEH010000251.1:0-3068 GCA_036380655.1 Candidatus Limnocylindria bacterium
CTGGTTGGTCAGGATCAGGTTGACCTTGTCGATGTAGGCGCTGAAGAGGAGGAAGGCGGCGAGCGACGCCGACGCGATGGCGTAGCCCTTGGTGAGCGCCTTCGTCGTGTTGCCGACCGCGTCGAGGCGATCGGTGATCTCCCGGGCGCTGGCGTCGGCCTTGCTGAACTCCGCGATGCCGCCGGCGTTGTCCGTGATCGGGCCGAAGGTGTCCATGGCAAGGATGAAGGCCGTCGTCATGAGCATGCCCATCGTGGCCACGGCCGTTCCGAAGATGCCGCCGACGTTGTCGCCGGCCTCGTTGACGAGCCCGGCCTGGCTGCCCAGGAAGAAGCTGGCGAAGAGGGCGATGCTGATGGTGATGGCCGTCATGGCCGTGGTCTCGAAGCCGACCGCGGTGCCGCTGATGATGTTCGTCGCGGGGCCGGTCCTGGACGCCTCCGCGATCTCGCGCACCGGCCGGTAGGTGCCGGCCGTGTAGTACTGCGTGATGTAGACGAATGCCACGCTGGTGGCGAGGCCGACGATGCCGGCGCCGAACATCCAGACCCAGGCCGGGATGCCGTTCTCGGGCAGATCGGCGCCCGTGCTCATCATCACGTAGGTGGTGAGCGCAAGGCCCGCGACCGACAGGAGGGTGGTCACCCAGTAGCCGCGGTTCAGGATGTTCATCGGGTTCTCGGTCTCGCTCCCGCGGACGAAGAACATGGCGACGATGGTGGCCAGGAGGCCGAAGGCGCGAACGACGAGAGGGAAGAAGATCCACGACTCCGGGTTCGGCCAGCCGGCGCTGAGGGCGATGCCGTAGACGGCGACGCCGAGGATCATGGCGCCGATGTTCTCGGCCGCCGTCGACTCGAAGAGGTCCGCCCCGCGGCCGGCGCAGTCGCCGACGTTGTCGCCGACCAGGTCGGCCACGACCGCCGCGTTGCGCGGGTCGTCCTCGGGGATGCCCGCCTCGACCTTGCCGACGAGGTCGGCACCGACATCGGCAGCCTTGGTGTAGATTCCGCCGCCGAGCTGGGCGAAGAGGGCCACGAAGCTGGCGCCGAACCCAAAGCCGACGATGAGGAAGGGCGCCTCCTCCGGGTTGGTGAAGCCGCCGAAGGCGGCGAAGATGCCATACACGCCGAGCAGGCTGAGCGCGACCACCAGGAAGCCGGAGACCGCGCCACCGCGCATCGCGACCTGCACCGCGCGCACCAGGCTGTGCTGGGCGGCCGCGGCCGTGCGCAGGTTCGCCTTCACGCTGATGAACATGCCGATGATGCCCGAGGCCATCGAGCAGGCCGCACCGACGAGGAAGGCGAGACCGGTCCGCCAGCCGAGGTCGAAGCCGAAGATGCTCGTATCGGCGACTTCCTGACCCTCCACGAGGGTGATGACGACGGCGATGACCACAGCGCCACCGAGGGCGAGGAGGGCGATCGTCTGGTATTGGCGGCGAATGAAGGCCACCGCACCCTCGTAGATGGTCCCGGCGATGTCCTGCATGGCGGCGGTGCCGGTGTCGGCTCGCAGGACGTCCCAGGCGAGGTAGAGCGCGAACGCGATGGCGGCGATCCCGGCAATCGGGATCACCCACAGGATGGGCTGGAGCTCCAATTGATCCTCCCAGTGCGGCCGGCGCCCACGGTCAGCGAGGGCGAGGTCGGCCGGGGTTTACGCACACGAAACGCCGGCGGGAGGAACAGCGTTCACGCGTCCCGCCAGCGATGGCGGGCGGATTCTAGCACGGACGGCAGCCGCCGTCGGCTCACGGCAGCCAGCGTGGCGCCCACCCGTCGTTGGCCAGGACCTCCCGGCGCAGGCCGCCGAGCTCGACCCGTTCGATCCTTCCCTCCGGCGAGTCGTCGCCACGATCCGCTCCGAGGACCACGACCACCATGGCGTCCTCGCCGGGGGCGAATGCCACGCCGCCCACGCGCTCCTCTCGGAGGCCGGGGAGCGCGGCTCCCCGCTGGCCCGGGTCGTCGCTGATGCTCAGCGTGCCATCGAGGCCGATGTGGGCGATCCGTCCGTCAGGCGCGACCGCGCTGGCGACGATGCCTGCACCGAAGGCGGCTTCCTCCACCGAGAGACCACCTCGCTCGAGCACGCCGACCTCGACGCTCACGCCGGGCTCCAGGGGACCGACCGGTGCCTCGACGCCGCGCACATCGCGCGTCCGCTCGGACGGCCGCCCGCTGACCAGGATCGCTGACGAGTCCGCCAGCCACAGCGGCGATGCGCTGGCGAGGTATGCGGCGCGGCTCACCTCGCCACTCGAGAGCTCGACGATGCCGACCGAGCCGCTCGGGTCGACGAAGGCGAGGGCCTCGCCGTCGGGCGAGTAGCGCGGCGCCCGGAGCCAGCTCGCGGCGGGTCCCACGTCGGGCGATCCGCTCGGAGTCGGTGAGGCGCTCACGGCCGGCGACAGGTCGAGCGGTGCGGCGTCGCCGCCCGGGATCGGCCGTTCCCAGATCCCCAGGCCGCTGCCGCTTGCGGCATCGGCACGCGCGAAGGCGAGGCGCTGCCCGTTCGGCGCGTAGGCGGGATCGAACTCCAGGTGCTCCTCATCGGTCAGGACGCGCCGATCGCTTCCGTCCGCATCCACCATGACCAGGCGACGGCCGTCGCCGACCACGAACGAGCTTCCATCGGGTGCCACCGCGTAGTCCAGGATTGGGGTCAGCTCCGTGGAAAGCTGATGGGCGGCGGTGCCGTCGGCGTTCATCGCCCACAGGTTCGGAATGCCGGCCCGCCTCGAGAGGAAGACGACCTGGTTCGAGAGGGACGTCTGCGGCGCGCCGGTCGTGAAGGTCCAGCTGATCGGCTCGGCCATCCCGCCGCCCGCGAGCCCGTTGATCCCGGGGGCCAGGCCCACGCTGAACGTGGTGTTGGCCGGCAGCGGACCGGACGGCGTGAAGCGCAGCACGCGCCCATCGCCGGACTCGGCGGGCTGGTTGCCCAGATCGTCCACGAGCTCGGTGGATCCGGCGACCGCGGGCGAGATCGTGAGCAGGTCGCTCGAGACGGTATCGGGATCGATCGGCCGATCAAAGAAGAGGGCAATCGACGAGGTCGGA
>DASVEH010000252.1:0-2552 GCA_036380655.1 Candidatus Limnocylindria bacterium
ATCAGCCCGATCGGCAAGGGCCAGCGCGGACTGATCCTGTCGCCCGCCAAGGCCGGCAAGACGACCGTGCTCAAGCACATCGCGGCCGGCATCACGGAGAACACGCCGGACGCGCTCCTCATGGTCGCCCTCATCGGCGAGCGGCCCGAGGAAGTGACCGATATGCAGCGCAGCGTCGACGGCGAGATCTACTCGTCGACCTTCGACGAGCCGACCGAGAACCACACCCGCGTGGCGGAGATGTGCCTCGAGATCGCGAAGCGCCAGGTCGAGACCGGCCGCGACGTCGTGATCCTGCTCGACTCCATCACCCGCCTGGCTCGCGCCTACAACCTTGCTCTGCCCGCCTCAGGCAAGACCCTCTCGGGTGGCGTGGATCCGGTCGCCCTCTACCCGCCGAAGCGGTTCTTCGGCGCGGCGCGCAACATCGAGCACGGTGGCTCGCTGACGATCATCGCGACCTGCCTCGTGGATACGGGCAGCCGCATGGATGACGTCATCTACGAGGAGTTCAAGGGCACCGGCAACATGGAGCTGGCTCTCGATCGCAAGCTGAGCGAGAAGCGCATCTTCCCGGCCATCGACGTCCTGCGCTCGGGAACCCGTCGCGAGGAGCTGCTGCTCGACGAGAACGAGCTGCGGATGGTGTGGACCATGCGTCGCATGCTCAGCGCGGTCGGCCCCAACGAGGGGATCGAGCTGCTCATGCAGCGGCTCGGCAAGACGGCGAACAATGCCGAGTTCCTCGTCTCGCTGTCGAAGAGCGTCGAGGCTTCCGAGCGTTCCTGACCCCCGGCGTGATCGGTAGGAAAGCGGCCGCCTCGGCCGCCATCGGCCTGGCGCTCGCGCTGTCCTCGTGCGCGACCCCGGCGCCCAGCTCGCCCGAGGCCAGCAGCTCTCCGGCCATCCCACCGTCGACCCCCACCGCCACGCAGGCGGTGGGCACGGGGTCGGTCGAGCCGGCACCGGGCTCGGACAGCCGGGTCTACCCGCCGAATCCGGGCGCGATCGTGGTCGCGATCGATGCCGGACACGGTGGCTGCCTCGACTGGGGTGTGCCCGACCCATCCGAGCGGGGGGTGGAGCTGGCCGAGAAGACGCTGACGCTCGCCATCGCCCAGCGGCTGCGTGACCTGCTCGTCGCCGAGGGAATCGGCGTCCTCATGATCCGCGACGGCGACGAGGCGCTTGCCGGGGACGACTACCCGCCGCTGGGCTGCGAGGGGCCGGCCTGGCGGGACGTCAACGGCGACGGCTTCGCCGGTTTCGGTCCCGATGTGCCGGAGGCGACGAGGACGCGCGACGAGCTCCAGGCGCGGCTCGATCTCGCGAACCTGGCCGGTGCGGACGCCCTCGTCAGCATCCACATCAACTCGCCGTTCGATGCCGGCCAGCCGGTCGAGATCGCCTTCAGCGAGACGTTCTACACCGACGAGACACCCTGGGGAGCGACGGCCACCGCCCGCCTGGCAGCAGCGGTGCAGGCCGGCGTCGTCGACCGGCTCGAATCGCTCGCCGGGTACGACCGCGGCGACCGCGGCACGACCGCCCACAACTTCTACCTCGTCGCTCCGACGCTGTACGAGCTGACGCCGGAGCGCGACGACCCGTGGAAGCAGCCGACGCGTGGCGGGCTGATGCCGGTGATTCTCTCCGAGGTCGGCTCGATCACCCTGCGCAGCGAGCACGACCTGCTGGCGTCCCGACCTGGCCAGGACGCCGTCGCGGCCGGCCTCTTGGATGGGCTGGCGGCATTCCTGGGCGAGCGCGAGATCGGCGCGCGCATCGCGCTGGCGAACGGTTCCACCGATGCGCCGCCGCGGCCGGCCCCGGGCGATGGGCCACCGTTCTGGCCACCGGCCGCTCCCGAGGGCCCGATGGAACTCCGAGTGACGAACACCGGCACCGAGGCCTGGGGCTCCGGCGTCGAGCTCCTCGCCGGCTGGGAGGCATCCGATCAGCCCTACCTCGCGCGGGCCCCGGAAGGCCTGGCCCCCCTGCCCGTCGATCTTCCTGCGCTGGCGCCGGGCGAGTCCGTCGTGGTGACAGTCGAGCTGCCTCCCGCTCCCGCCACCGGCGCGTTGGCATGGATCTCGCTAAGGATGGACGCGAGGACCACTGCCGACCTCGGATCACCGCCGCTGCAGCTCTCCAGCCAGCGGCCCTGAACCGGAACTGACCACACCGTTCCGCACGATCCGTTGGTACCGGCGTCGCCGTGCGCATTTTCGTTTGACCCGCCTCTGCAGGCGCTGGTAGGATGGCGCCGCACGCGACTGGCCCATCGGCGACGGGGGAACGGCCTTCGGATCGGACCGACGAGGCGTCTCGTGCGACAGCGTTGACTCGACCATCCGTAGGCGGAGCTGGATTCTCTATTGCCTGATTT
Source organism: Candidatus Limnocylindria bacterium (assembly GCA_036380655.1). Taxonomy (GTDB): domain Bacteria; phylum Chloroflexota; class Limnocylindria; order QHBO01; family QHBO01; genus JACDBZ01. Next base: position 2,390 of record DASVEH010000252.1, read on the forward strand.
GCGACGGCTTTACCGCCGCTTCACCGAAAGCCATCTGCCGACCCGGGTGATCGCACACCTTTCCGTCGTCAGCCTCGTGGCCCTCGCTTCCGCAGCGGGCATCGCGCAGGCACAGAGCAGTGACAGCACCCCCTCCGCGGACGCTCGCGTCGAGACCGGGTTC
>DASVEH010000253.1:0-2758 GCA_036380655.1 Candidatus Limnocylindria bacterium
ACGGGCCTGAAGATCGCGCTCTGGCATTCGCTCCTCCTGTTCGTCGTTCTCTATGCGCAGGCGGCCGGCCTCATGCCACCGGTCGACGTGATCCCCGGTCGCGGCATCGACTTCGACCGCATGCCCGTCCTCAACGTCACCTCCTTCTGGCTGTTCGCGCTGGCGACCTCGATCTTCTCGGCCATGAACGAGCGCGAGCTGCGGCAGCGGCGCGCGGACCTGGAGGCGCTCGTCGACGTCGGCGCGCGCCTCGACGAGGTTGCCGACCCGGTGCTCCAGGCGCGCGTCGTCCTGGACGGCCTGTCCGCGCGCTTCGGGTTCGAGCGCGGCCTCGTCATCGGCTCCGTCGAGAACAGCATCGTCGTGCTCGCCTCGCGCGGCATCACCGAGTGGCCGGAGTCGGCGCCCGCGGACTCGATCATCCGTCGCGCCTGGGAGCGGCGGGCGCTGCTGCCGCTCAAGCGCATTGACGCCGCGGCGAATCCGATGCTTGCGCAGGCAATGCCGAACGCGCGAAATCTGCTCGTCTCGCCGATGGTGGTCGATGGGCGACCCGTGGGCGCCATCGTCGTCGAGCATCGATCTCGGACGGTCTTCGGGGTGGAGCGACGTGTCGCGTCCGTCCTCGGTCAGTTTTCGGCGGTGGCCGCTCTCAATCTGCGCAATGCGGTCCTCCTGCGCCACGTGCAGGATCTTGCCGAGCGGGATGCGCTGACCGGCGCGGCCAACCGGCGCACGTTCCAGATGACTCTGGAGCGCACGCTCTCCTCTCGAGCTCCAACCGACGGCGCGGACGACGAAGAGCGCATCACGGCGGTCCTCTTCCTTGACCTGGACGACTTCAAGGTCGTCAACGACACCATGGGCCACGCGGCCGGCGACCACCTCCTCGTGGCGGTGACCGAGCGCGTGCGAGGTCTCGTGCGCGAGGGAGACCTGGTCGCACGCCTGGGAGGCGACGAGTTTGCAATCCTGACCGACGACTACCCCGATCTGCGGCGGTCCCGCGTGATGGCCGAGCGCCTCGTCCGCGACCTGCGCCTCCCCTACCTCCTGGACGGGAAGGCGGTCACGGCCACTGCCAGCATCGGGATCGCAAGCGCGCGTGACGCCAACGGCGATGCCCAGGAGGTCGTGCGCAACGCCGACGTGGCGATGTACATGGCGAAGGCGAACGGGAAGTCCGGGTTCGCGATGTTCGACCCCGGCATGCACGCCGCCATTCGTGCCCGCCACGAGCTCGGCGCCGAGCTTCAGAACGCGGTCGATCTCGGCCAGCTGAGGCTGGTCTACCAGCCGATCGTGTCGCTGGACTCGGGGCGCATCTCGGGCCTGGAGGCGCTCGTCCGCTGGGAGCACCCGGACCGGGGTCTCGTGGCTCCGGGCGAGTTCATAGAGATCGCCGAGGAGAACGGTTCCATCCTCCCGATCGGCCGCTGGGTGCTCCGCGAGGCCTGCGAGCGCGCCGTCGCCTGGCAGAAGAACGGCCGGACGCCACCGGGACTCTTCATCTGCGTCAACGTCTCGGCGCGCGAGATCCAGCAGCCGGGCTTCGTCGGCGCCGTGGAGGAAACGCTGACGTGGGCGGGGCTCGAACCCACGCGGCTCGTCCTCGAGCTCACCGAGACGGCGCTCATCAAGGCCACCACCGCGACCGTGGCAACACTCGAGTCGCTGCGCGCCCTCGGGGTTCGAGTGGTGATCGACGACTTCGGGACCGGGTACTTCTCGCTGAGCCACCTTCGCCAATTCCCCGTCGACGCATTGAAGATCGCCGGCGAGTTCGTCCAGGTTGCCGAGGGGGACACGCGTTCGGCGGCTCTGGCAGGAGCCATCGTCGCGCTCGGTGAGTCGCTCGAGATCGCGACCGTGGCCGAAGGGATCGAGACGCAGGAGCATGCCGAGCGCATGCGCGCCCTCGGCTGCACCTACGGACAGGGCTACTTCTTCGCGCGGCCGATCCCGGCGGCGGAGATCGACGCCGGCGTCGAGGGCCTCGCCACGCCGGCCCGCTGGGAGCCCACGGCGGGGCGGGCGCGTCGGAAGCGCCGCACGCTGCGCGCCGGTGCCACGCCGGCCTGAGTGAGCGGGGGGCCGGCATCGGGTAGCATCGGTCCTCCATGAGCACGAACAAGCTTCCGTCGCAGGCTGACGACTTTCCCGCCTGGTACGTCGAGGTCGTGAAGCGGGCCGAGCTCGCCGAGCACGGACCTGCCAAGGGCTCGATGATCATCAAGCCGCACGGCTTTGCCATCTGGGAGCTGACCCAGAGGGCGCTCGACGATCGGTTCAAGGCGACCGGACACGAGAACCTGTACTTCCCGCTCCTGATCCCGATGAGTCTCCTCGGCAAGGAGGCGGACCATGTCGAGGGCTTCGCGCCGCAGGTGGCGGTGGTGACGCAGGGCGGCGGGGAGCAGCTCGAGGAGCCGCTCGCCATCCGGCCCTCATCGGAATCGATCATCTGGAACACGTACAAGCGCTGGATCCAGAGCTACCGCGACCTGCCGCTGCTCTACAACCAGTGGTGCAACGTCATGCGCTGGGAGATGCGGACCCGGCTGTTCCTGCGCACGAGCGAGTTCCTGTGGCAGGAGGGCCACACCGCCCATGCCACCGAGGACGAGGCCATGGCGGAGGCGCGCCAGATGCTCGAGGTCTACCGCGAAACCGCCGAGGACGTGCTCGGCATCCCGGTCCTCACCGGCCGAAAGTCAGCCCGCGAGCGCTTCCCCGGTGCCGTGGAGACGTTCACCAT
>DASVEH010000254.1:0-4161 GCA_036380655.1 Candidatus Limnocylindria bacterium
GGCCGGGGCGAGGGACTGGTCGCCATCGCAAAACCTGCCTCGTTCAACTGGCCCGGATACTGGTTGGCGGTGTTGGGCGAACCTCGCCGCCCCGATTCGACCGCCGAGGACGCCACCGCGGTGCTGATGTTCGGCACCCCTTCAGGTGTCGTGCTGAGCCCCCAGGACAAGAAACTGCTCGGCCGTGCGGCCACCGACCTCTCCATCCGAGCGGGCTACGTTCTCAGCGGCCTCGACCCAGCTTCCATCAACGCCACCAGTTCTCCGCTGCCCAAGCTGAGCGGCACGGTCGAGATCATCGCGCTCGCCGGACAGGCCACCGGCGACATGCGCGTCGTCGAGCACGCCAAAGCTTTCGCCAACCGCGGCCTGGAAGGAGATCGCTACGCCGCGAAGGCGGGCACCTTCACTCCGGCCAACGACACGCTCCGTGGCTACGACCTCACCCTGATCGAGGCAGAAGTTCTCGACAGTCTCTCGCTCCCTGACGGCAACCGAATCGCGTATGCCGCCGCACGACGCAACATCGTCACCCGCGGGATCGACCTCAATGCCCTCGTTGGACGACGCTTCCGAATCGGAAGCGTTGTGTGCCTCGGACAACGACTCTGCGAACCCTGCTCTCACCTGGAGCGCCTCACCACCAAAGGGAGTCTCCGAGCTCTGATCCACCGCGGCGGCCTCCGCGCCGACGTTCTCAGCGACGGAGAGATCACAACCGGCGCCCCCATCGCGACCCTCGACTAGAGCTGCGAGGGGACCGTGAGCGTTCACCAGAATTGCCGCGATCCGCATGTTCTGAGAGGTGTGTCTTTTCGCCGCCTGAAGGCCGAGAGGACCGGCTCAGACCGTTGGGAGCCAAGCCGCATACGTCGAGGAGCCCTGAGGCCCTTCGATCACTGCGAGGCCGGCGTATACGTTGATAGCGGCGGGGGTCGGCCCTCGCCTTCGTCATGCCTTCCCGCGACGCGGTCGTTCGGCTGCGAGCGGCGCGGCCGACCGAGCTCCGGTCGGCGACACGGCGACGCCAGGCTGGGTCGTTCCCCGGGCGGAGGCTGCGTCGCGGTGCGGCTGGCCCGCGCCCCGGGGCGTGCCGTACTCAGCCTCGAGCCCGATGCCGTCAGATGAGCACGCCTGTGGCGCCGAGGGTAGGGCGGGCGTGCGGTCAACGGGGGATGGTGCGACCCGCGGCGGCCATCAGCCGCTCGGTGTCGGTGGCGTCCGCGGGTGGCTCGGTCGGCGGCTTGACCAGGCCCAGCTCGACCGTGTGGTCGGTGCAGGTGAGCGCGACGACGTCCGCCATCGCGGTGATCGTTCCCGCCGGGAAGTCGATCGCGCGGCCCAGGCTCGCCGACAGGTCCCAGGCGTGGGCGGCCGCGTCGATGATCGCGAAGTCGACGACCACAGCGCCCGGCAGGACCCCGAAGGGTGTGTCGTGCTGCGCGGTCATCACGCCGTGGCCGCGCCACAGCCCCAGCACCCGGGCAGCGACCTCGGCGGCGATCGGCGCCAGGTCGCCGTCGTAGGGGACCGCACCCATCGACTCCTCCAGCGGCATGAGCTGCTGGCCTGTGACGCTGCCCGCCCAGAACAGCTGGTTCTTCAAGGCATGGCTGGCCAGGCGGCGGACCGTCCACGGCGGGCAGTTGGTGACGACGTCCATCTCCGCCTCGTCGAGGCGGTGGATCACCTGGATCATCTGGCTCTCGGCGCTCTCCAGGAGCATCAGGCGATCCATCGGGCGCGCTCCCGTGTCGGTTGGCCGATTCAACCACGCACCGCGTCCCTCCCGAGCCCGGTCGGCAGGTCCGGCAGCGCCGATCCTGCGCGCACGAGGACGTCGATGCCAGACTGACGCGGTGAGCGTGGAGGCCGACCGCGGGAACCTGCCCCGCTCCACGAACACCCTCGTCGGGCGTTCGCGAGTCCTGTCCGAGGTGGCCTCGCTGGTCCACTCCCGGCCGCTGGTGACCCTGAGCGGGGTGGGAGGCGTCGGGAAGACACGGCTCGCCCTGGTGGTCGGTGCGGAGCTCGCCGAGGAGTTCCCGGACGGCGTGTGGCTGATCGAGCTGGCGCCCGTGGACGATCCCGAGGCGGTGCCCGACGCGATCGCCACCGCCCTGGGGATCACCCCGCAGGGCGGTGCTCGCGTCATCGACACGGTGGCCGAGGCATTGGCCGGACGTCGCGTGCTGATCGTGGTCGACAACTGCGAGCACGTGCTCGCGGCGGCCGCGGGGGCGATCGGTGAGATCCTGGCCCGCTCCGACGTCCCGCGCGTCCTCGCGACCTCGCGGGAGCACCTGCGCGCGCCGGGCGAGGCACTCCTGACCGTGTCCCCGCTGGCCGTGGACGGCGTGACGTCCGACGCTGTGACCCTGTTCGTCGAGCGGGCCCGCGGGGTGCGGCCCGGGTTCGGGATCTTCGACGAGCAGACTGCGGACGCCGTGATCCGGATCTGCGCGACGCTCGACGGGCTGCCCCTCGGCATCGAGCTGGCCGCGGCACGGATGGCGGCCATGAGCGCGGTCGAGGTGTGCGATCGGCTCGGCGACCGGCTCCGGCTGTTGACCGGACCCGAGCTGGGGCCGGACCGCCAAGCGACGCTGCGGCACGCGGTGGCCTGGTCCTACGACCTGCTAGAGGACGACGAACGCGCGACCCTGCGCACGGCGTCGGTGTTCTCGGGCGGCTTCGACCTGTCGGCGCTGTGCGCCGTCGCCGAGGCGGACGACGACGTCGAGGTGCTGCGGCTGCTGGACTCGCTGGTGCGCAAGTCCCTCGTCATCGCCCACCTCGGCTCCGCGCGGACCCGGTACAGCCTCTTCGAGACCATCCGGGCGTTCGCCGACGAGCGGCTGGCGGAGACCGACGAGCGCGAGGGGGCCCGCGACCGGCACGCGGCGTACGTCGCGGGCGAGGCTGTCCGGCGGTGGGAGCTCTGGAACGGTCCCGAGTGGCGGACCCAGGTCGACTGGGTGCAGACGGAACTGGCGAACCTGCGCACGGCGTACCGATGGAGCCTGGACCGCGGTGATGTCGCGACGGCCACGGACGTCGCCGCCCACGCCGCCCTGATCGGGTTCTCAGTAGAGCTGTTCGAGACCATCGGGTGGGCCGAGGCGGTGCTCCAGGCCGCGGAGCGGGCCGATGTCCGGCGGCTCCCCCGCCTGTACGCCGCCGCGGGGTACGCCTGCTTCGTCGGGCGGGCCGAGATGGCGACCGCGAATGCCCACCGGGCCACCGAGCTGGAGGGCCGACCTGGCTACGAGTCCTGCGAACCCGGCTACGCGACGTTCATCGAGGCCCTCGGCCAGGTCTACTGCGGCAATCTGGACCGGTACGTCGAGCTGACCCGCGAGGTCGCGGCGCTGCCGGGCCGAGGGCAGGCGTACGGGATCGCCGCGCACGTCGACGGCCTGCAGTCGTCCGGACGGGTAGAGGAGGCGCTGCAGCTCACGGAGTCAGCGTTGACGGCGGCGCGCGACCTCGGCAACCCCTACTGGCTCACCTACACGCTGTGGATCGTGGGGCTGGCCTACTCGAAGGCAGACCCGCAGCGCGCTCTCCGGACCTGGGACGAGGGCGTGACCTACCTCGGCGAGCACGACGTGCGGTTCTTCGAGGGCTTCCTGGCCCGCGACGCCGCCCTGTTGCACACCTCGGACGGCCAGCTGGAGACGGCGTTGAGCCTCTTCGGCACGTCGATCGAGGCCTTCGTGCGCTCCGGCGCCGTGGCCCAGCTGGTCATCTCGTTGGCCAGCCTCCCAGCCCTGTTCGAGCGGCTCGACCGTCCGGGCGTCGCCCAAACCCTCCTCGGCGCGATGGCCCGCGAAAAGGCGAGCTCCCACCACGTGCCCGGCCTCGCCGATCTCGGTGGACGGCTCGACGTGCAGCTGGGGCAGGAGGCGGCGGAGCGCTTCGCTGCGGCCGGCGCCGCGATGGACGTCCGCGACACCTCGTCGTACGCCCTCCACCAGATCGACCTCGCCCGCCGTGCGCTGACGGCCGCCGGCCAGCACGCCGCCGGAGCCGCCGGCCTGACGGCCCGCGAGACGCAGGTCCTGCGTCTGATCGCCGACGGGGCGACCACCCGCGAGATCTCCGCGCGGCTGTTCATCTCGGCGAAGACCGCCGACAACCACATCCAGCACATCTACA
>DASVEH010000255.1:0-11840 GCA_036380655.1 Candidatus Limnocylindria bacterium
GCTCCGGTGTCGCGGCCGGCGAGGTCCACGGGTGCAGCTCGATCGCGGCCTCCTGGGCCAGCCACAGGAGCGTGGCGGGCTCGCTCACCACCGGGTAGTCCTTCGGCCCTTCCTCGCGGTGGTGGTAGGTGAACCGGCCGACCCACGCCGGCGTGTGCGACGGGAGGTCCTTCTGCCAGAAGCCCTTCTGCTCGATGCCGTTCGGGAAGCGCTGCACGGTGAGCCCGCGGTCGGCGAGGTAGGGCACGAGGGTCGGGCCGATGGCGAGGTGATAGCGCAGGAGGTCGCGCTTGGTGATCGGCGCGCCGCCATCGCGCCCGGGAAAAAGGACCTTGTCGAGATTCGTCACCCGCACTTCGCGGCCCGCCACCTCCCAGATGCCCTCGCGCTCGATCGCCTCGAGGGCCGCGGCCGCATCGGTGGATCCCTTCATCGGCTGATTCTGAAGCTCTCGCTCCGCCGCCGCGGTGGCAGCCCCGGTGTCGACCGCTCGCTCACGCCGTACCGCCGTCGGCGTCTTGCCGACCTCGAGGCCCTTGAAGGCCGCCTGCCGCAGCAGGTTGTCGGCCGTCCAGTCCGCGAACTCGACGCGAATGACGAGCTTCGGCTCGACCCAGTGCGCGCCCTTCAGGCGCGGGACTGGCTCCAGAACCGATGCGTCACGAGCCAGCGCCTCGAGGGTGGAACGCAGCTCGCGCCGGGTCCGGGTGTCGATCCCGCTGCCGACCTGGCCGGCATGAGCCCATCGGTCGCCGCTGCGCACCGCCACGATCAGCGAGCCGAGGTCGCGATGGGTTCCCTGCCCGTCGAGCCAGCCGACGACGACCACCTCCTGCTCTCGCCTCAGCTTGACCTTCAGCCAGCTGCGCGTCCGCCGCCCGGGCTCGTAGGGCGAGCGGCGCAGCTTGGCGACGATCCCCTCCAGCTCCTGGGCGCGCGCGGCCTCGGTGAAGGCGCGACCATCCCCCTCGACGTGGCTCGCGTAGCGGACGAGGGGGTGCGGGCGGAGGCGTGATCTGAGGAGACGCTTGCGCTCCTCGAGCGGCACCGCCAGCAGCGAGCGGCCATCGAGGTGCAGCAGGTCGAAGGCCTGGAACACGACCGGGGCGGGGGGCCCGTGCCGCTTGGAGCCTGCTGCCCGGCCGGTTCGAATGCCGGTGCGGTCCTGGAGCAGGCTGAAGCTGGGGCGGCCCCCCTCGTCCAGCGCGACGACCTCGCCGTCGACGATCGCCTCGCGCGCCTCGATCCACGGCGCCGGCCCGGCAAGGTCGGGAAAGTAACGGGCCGCGTCCTGCTGGTTGCGCGTCCAGAGCCTCGCGCGGCCTTCGCGGACGACCGCCTCGACCCGGTAGCCGTCCCATTTGATCTCGAACAGCCAGTCGGGATCGTCGAAGGCGGCATCGGCAAGGGTCGCACGCATCGGCGGGATGAAGTCCGGCATCGGGGCCTCGCGCGCGTCCGAGAGGTCGACCTCGCCGACCGGTCGCGGCGCATCGGCGCTGAAGCGCGGTGCCACGCCTGCGAGCACCTCGTCATTGGTGCGGCCCGTCTTGACGCTGGCGGGATGATCCTCGGCGTCCCAGCCGTCGATCGCGGTCTCGTCGCGCTTGTGGAGGAGGAGCCACTTCTCGCGCCCGTCGTCGTCTCCGCCGCCGCGGCGATCGGTGCGGACGATGGTGAACCGCCCACGCACCTTCTCCCCGTGCATGACGAACTTGATCTCGCCCTTGCGCAGGCCGGCCGCCGGATCGGGCGTCTCGGCCTCCGGCTCGTACGTTCCCCAGTCCCACACGATCACGTCGCCGGCGCCGTACTGGCGATCCGGGATGACGCCCTCGAAGTCGAAGTACTCGATGGGATGGTCCTCGGTGCGCATCGCGAGGCGCCGTGCGGCGGGATCGAGGGTCGGGCCCTTTGGGACCGCCCAGCTGACGAGCACGCCGCCGATCTCGAGCCGCACGTCGTAGTGCAGCGCGGTCGCACGATGCCGCTGAATGGTGAACCGACCGCTGCGCTCGACCAGGTCGCCGGGCGCCGGCTCGGGCGTCGCGCCGAAGTCGCGCTTGCGCCGGTACTCCTCGAGCGGCATGGATTCGTCAGGCCGGCAGGTCGAGATCGTCGAGCGTGGCGAGCACCACGCTGGCGCCGGCCCCGCGCAGCGCCGCCTCGTCCACCCCGGAGCCCGCCAGCACGCCGATCGCCTCCATGCCGGCCGCGACCGCGGCGCGCATGTCCCAGGTCGCGTCGCCGACGTACCAGCACCGCTCGGCGGCCACGCCGAGCTCGCGGGCGGCGAGCAGGAGGAGATCGGGCGCAGGCTTGGCATGCGCCACATGGCTGCCGTCCACGATGCGTGGCTCCCGCGGGAGGCCCAGGGCCGCGATCGACGCCGCAACCTGCTCCCGGCGCGAGGAAGTCGCGATCGCCCACACCACGCCGCCCTCGCTCAGCCGCGCCAGCAGCTTGGTGGCGCCCGGCAGCGGCAGCGGAGCGACGTTGCGCTCGTCGAAGAGCTCCCCGCTGCGCCGATCGATTTCCTCGGCGGTGTCGGCGGAGAGGCTGCGGCCGGCCGCCTCGGCACCCTCACGCGCCAGGCGCCGGCCGTCGATGCCGATCATCGGCTTGAGCTGCGCGGGTGTCGAGGAAATCCCGAACTCCGCGAACACCGCGGACCAGGCGTCGATCCGCGCCGGGACGGTGTCGACCAGGGTCCCGTCGAGGTCGAACAGGATGGCGTCGGGCGCACGCAGCTTCGGCATCGGTCGTACGATACCGGCCGGATGCCAAGCGAGCTCGCCCACCACTGGACGCTCGACCCCGACGTCACCTTCCTGAACCACGGCTCGTTCGGCGCGACCCCGCGGCCGGTGCTGGCAGCGCAGGCGGCGTGGCGCGACCGCATGGAGCGGGAGCCGGTGGCCTTCTTCGCGCGCGACCTGGAATCCGAGGCGGACACCGCTCGCGCGGCCCTGGCTGGCTTCGTCGGCGCCGACCCCGACGACCTCGCGCTGGTGCCCAACGCGACCGCCGCGATTGCCACCGTGCTGCGCTCGCTCGAGCTCGAGCGGGGCGACGAGCTGCTGACGACCGACCATGCCTACAACGCGGCGCGCAACGCCCTGGCCCATGCTGCCGAGCACAGCGGCGCGCGCCCGGTGGTGGCCGCCATACCCTTCCCCGGTACGACGCCCGCCGGCGCGATCGAGTGCCTGCTCGCCGCGGTGACGCCAAGGACCCGGCTGGTGCTGGTCGATCACGTGACGAGCCCGACGGCACTGGTCCTCCCGGTGGCCGAGATCGTGGCGGCGCTGCGGGAGCGCGGCATCGACACCCTCGTCGACGGGGCGCACGCACCGGGCATGCTCGAGCTGGACCTGGACGGGATCGGCGCGGCGTTCTACGCCGGGAACTGCCACAAGTGGCTGTGCGCGCCGAAGGGCGCGGGATTCCTGCACGTGCGCCGGGACCGCCAGGCCGGGATCCGGCCGTTGGCGATCAGCCACGGCGCCAACTCTCCGCGAACCGACCGGACCCGGTTCCGGCTCGATCACGACTGGACGGGCACCGCGGACCCCTCCGCGTACCTCAGCATCCCGAGCGCCATCGCGTTCGGGGCCACGCTGGTCGACGGAGGCTGGCCGGCCCTGATGGCACGCAACCGCGACCTGGCGATCCGCGGCCGCGACCTGCTCTGCGCGGGGCTGGGCATCGATCCACCCGTCCCGGACGAGATGGTCGGCAGCATGGCGTCGGTGCCTCTGGCGCTCACCACGGAGCCCGCCCTCGTCGATGACGGCCGGACCGACGATCCGCTCCACGCCGCGCTGCTGGCGAGCGGCATCCAGGTGGCGGTCGCCTCGTGGCCCCAACGACCGGCCGGCGCGGCGCCGTGGCGCCGGCTGATCCGTGTCAGCGCCGCCCCCTACGTGGCGCTCGAGGACATCGACCTGCTTGCGGGCCGTCTCGTCGATGCCACGACCGTCCCCGCCGTCTAGGATCGCCCCATGCCGATGGACCCGGCCACGCTCGACCGCGATCCGATCCGCCAGCTGGGGGCCTGGCTGGCCGATGCGACCGACGCCGGGCTGACCCTGCCGAATGCCTTCGCCCTCGCGACGGCCGATGACGACGGCATGCCGTCGGTGCGCTACGTCCTCCTCAACGGGCTCGACGCCGATGGCCTCCGCTACTTCACGCATCGCGCCAGCCGCAAGGGCCGCGACGTTGCCATCAACCCGTGGGCCGCGGCCGCCTTCTGGTGGCCGTCGCTCGACCGGCAGGTCCGGGTCAGCGGCTCAGTGCGGCTCCTCTCGGACGCCGACGCGCTGGCGTACTGGCGCACGCGCCCGCGTGGCAGCCAGCTGTCGGCGACGGTGTCGGCCCAGGGGCAGGAGATCGGCTCTCGGGACGAGCTCGAGGGACGGGTGGCGGAGCTGGCGGCCCGCAGCCCCGACACGGAGGAGCTCCCGCTGCCGCCGATGTGGGGCGGCTACCTGATCGTGCCGCGGACCGTCGAGTTCTGGGAGAGCCGGCCGGATCGCCTCCACGACCGGGTCGAGTTCCGCCGGGGTGGCGACGGCTCGTGGCATTCCCGCCGGCTTCAGCCCTAGTCCGCCTCGTCCTCGGCGCCGGGCAGCTCAACCACCACCGCGGCGTGGCGGGGCGAGCGGTTGTAGCCGGCGGCGATGAGCGAGCCGATCAGCCCACCGATGAGCCCGGCCACGACGGCCAGCAGGAGGGCGGTGGCCGGGATCACCGCGTACCAGGTGCTCGAGATCCAGCGCAGCGCACCGACCTGGTCGCCGAGCGGCAGGAGGGCACGTGCGACCCCCAGCGTGAAGGCGAGGTCGCGCTGCCACTCGAGGAGCGTGCCGGCGAACCAGCAGAGCAACGCTCCCAGCACCGCTCCGATGACGAGGCCCAGCGTTCCTCCGACCCACGCGCCCGCTCCGAACGAGGCACGCACCGAGACCGCGGCCAGGCGGCCGCGAACGAGCCTCATCGCGTCGGTTTCCGCACGGCGCGACCGCCCCGGCGCGTCAGGACGAAGAGCGCGAGGACCAGGACACCGATCGAGAACCCGATGCCGTAGGCGAGGTAGAGCGCCAGCGACCAGTCGCCGACGAGGTTCGGCTGCGGCACGCGCGGTCGATCGAGGTCCGGCTCGAGCGAGAGGGCGTCGCCGCGGCCGGCCGGCGCGAGAAACGCACTGGTGGCAAGCTCACCGGCAGGGCGCAGGCTGTCGTCCGGCCGATAGAGGCCGAACTGCTCGACCTCGATCCCGGCGATCTGCGTCGCGAAGTCGTGCAGGCTCCACCAGGTCGCCGCCGCGACGAAGCCGAACGGCTCGTCACCTCTCAGGCGCTCGATGGCCGTGTACGTGTCCTCGAAGATCGCGCGCTGGCGCTCCTCGTCTATCGGCTCATCGGCCCAGCGACCGAACTCGAGGATCATGATCGGCTTCTCAGGGTGAGCCTCGTGGGCGGCGAAGAGGGCGGGCCCGGTGTCGGTGGCCGGATCGTCGCCGTAGAAGACGCCGTGATAGAAGGTGAAGCCCGCCACGTCCAGCGGCCCATGCGTCGGGTCGTCCGGTGCCCAGCCGTACGCCGCCTGGCCCGTGAGCCGGGTGCCGTCGATGGCTCGATCGATCTCGTGGAGCTCGCGCAGCGCATCGGTCCGTTCCTGGTCGCCGGTCGACTCGTTCGAGAACCCGTGGAAGAGCACCGAGGGCCTGTTCATGTCACGCAGAGCCATCTCGCGGAGCATCTGCTGCGGAATCCCGCGCTCCATGGTGCGCTCGTAGATGAGTGGCGTCGCGTGATAGATGGGTATCTCCTCCCAGACGGCGAAACCGAGCCGATCCGCCAGCATCAGCGTCGTCGGATCGGCGGGCTGGTGCCCCGCGCGCAGCAGGTCGGCGCCCACGCGGGCGGCATCGCGCAGCTTCGCCCGGATCTCGTCCGGCTGCTGGGCCGGGGTACCTGACACGAGCGTGCCGTCGTCGGCGATGCTGAGCGACTCGCCGTGCAGGCCAACCCCCCGAAAGAAGGCCGGCTCGCCGTTGAGGAGGACGCTCGGACCATCCGGGTCGACCGCCACGTGACGGATCCCGAAGGTCGTCCAGAATTCGTCCCGATCACGCCCCTCGCGGGCGTCCAGCGGCGGATCTCCGGCCAGGAGCTGGATCCGGAGGACGTAGAGCGCCGGCACGGCCGGCGACCAGGCATCGGCATTGCCGAACTCGAGGGCAAGGCTCGTTCCAGCGACCTCCCCGCGCGCCGGGAAGGGCACCTCCTGCGTCACCACGGCGAGTGGATCGGTGATGTCGGCGACGAGGGACCGGGGGTCGGGGTCGAGCAGGTTGCCGTCGTCCACCGTCGCGGCCAGGAGGGTGGCGCGCACGGTCGCGGTCCCGCCGGGAAGGGGCTCGGCCTCCGGGTCCGGTGCGTTCCGCATGCCGGCGAGACGCGCAGCATTGCTCATCAGGACCTCGACCTCCACCGCATCGAGGTGCGTCACGACGTCCGCGCGGGCCACGCTGGACGGCGCGGCGGCCTCGAGCCAGACCGGCCCCGTGAGGCCGCCGTAGTTCCACCAATCGATGATCCCCCACGGGACGGTGTCGCTACGGGTCCCGAGCGGGATCGTGTGGACGCGCACCGCCAGGACGTTCGGCTGCCCGAGCGCCAGCTCCGGCCCGACGTCGAAGGCGAACGGCGTGGAGCCGCCCTCGTGGTACCCGAGCCAGATGCCGTTGAGCCAGACGTCCGCAACGTAGTTGGCCGACCCGAACCTGAGCGTGACCGCGCGGCCGGCCCAGTCGGCGGGCGCCTCGAAGGTGTGGCGGTACCACGCTCCGCCCTCCTCGCCGTCCGGCGGTGGATTCATTGTTCCCGGCACCGCGACCGTCTCCCAGGCCAGGTCATCGTGCTCGGGAAGGTGCCGCTCCCCCGCCTCTTCTTCGATCCCGGCCAGTGATGCATCGCGGGCCGTCATCGTCAGGCGTTGATCGAGCTGCACGCGCTCGACGCGCCATGGGCCGTCGAGATCGAGGCGCGGCCGTGGCTGCCAGTCGAAGCTGGGCACCGCGATCCCGTTCTGCATGGCGACCGCCAACCCTCCCCGATCGACCATGGTCAGCGTCGGGGCCAGCGTGCCGGAGGTCCCGGACGGAAGGCATCCGGTCAGCGTCACGGCCAGGCCCGCAAGCAGGCCCGACGCGAGCAGTGCGGTGCGCATCGGGATCAATCATGGCACCGTCTCGCCGGGTCGTGCAGTCGGGCATACTCGTCCGGTGAGCGCGCACGTCGTCGTCATCGGCTCCCTGAACGTGGATCTCGTGGTCGTCGCCGACCGCCTGCCGGAACCCGGCGAGACGGTGCTCGGCGGCCGATTCGAGGTGCACGACGGCGGCAAGGGAGCGAACCAGGCGGTGGCGGCCGCCCGCGTGGGCGCGCGGGTCAGCATGATCGGCGCGGTCGGGAACGATGAGCACGGCGAGCGCAGCCTCGCGGCACTGGCGGGCGAAGGGGTGGACACCTCCCGCGTGCGACGCGTCGAGGCAGAACCGACGGGCGTCGCCATCGTCGCCGTCGGCCCACGCGGCGAAAACCAGATTGTCGTGGCGCCCGGCGCGAATGCGACGCTCGAGCTGGACGACGAGGATCGGGCGATCATCGCAGCGTCCGATGGCATCCTGACCAACCACGAGATCCCCTCGGCCGCCACCCTCGACGCGCTCCGCACGGCCCATGCCTCCGGCATCGCCGCCATCCTCAACCCGGCACCCGCGCGGGCGCTCCCGTCGGAGGTGCTCTCACTCGGACCGATCCTGACGCCCAACGAGCACGAGCTGGTGGTCGCGATCGGCAACGACATCACCGGTGCCGCCCTCGACGAGCTGGCGACGCGCCACAGTGGCCCGATCATCGTCACCCAGGGCCCGGCCGGCGCGCTCCTGGTTGACGGCGACCGGCGCGACCGATTCGAAGGGCGCCTGCCGCCGCGCGTCGTGGATACCACCGGTGCCGGAGATGCCTTCTGCGGCGTCCTCCTCGCCTGGCTCGCCGAGGGCAGGTCCCTCGAGGAGGCGATCACGGCGGCAAATGCCGCGGGTGCGCTCGCCGTCAGCGCCGCCGGTGCGCGAGGCGGAATGCCGGCGCGCGAGGCTCTCGCGGCCTTCCTCGCCCAGGCGTGATCGGCCGCCTTCGAGGCCGTGGGCGCCGCTGAGCGGCAGGCGAGCACGAGGGACAGTTGCGGCCCGGCTCGGCCCGGCTGGCGTCAGGCAGCGGGAGGGGCGGCCTTGGCGCTGTGCGTCGACCGAAGGAGCAGCTCACCGTAACCCACCGCCGCCATCACGCTGAGGATCGGCCGGGAGTCCCAGTCGCTCCGCAGGTGGTACACGCGGCGGAGGGCCACCAGGCGCTCGAGCAGGTCGCTTCGCTCTCGGCGGTCCATCGGTCCAATCCTTCAAGGTCTCTGCCGGGCCAGCCTGGAGGCTGGCCTCGTCCACGGTGCCCATCCTCGCCGGCGCCGCGATGACGGACATCGGCCGATGAGCCGGCCGGGATGCGACAAGCGCGGTGCTGTCAACGGCCGAACGTCGTAGCGGTCCAGGGCACCCGCGGTCGTATGCTGCGCGCGTGATCGAGCGCACCCTGCCGACCGGGACCGTCACCTTCCTGATGTCCGATATCGAGCGATCGACGCACCTCGTGCAGGAGGTCGGCCCGGCCGCCTTCACCGACATCCTCGACCGCCACAACGACGTGCTGCGCCGAGCGTTCGGCGAGCACGGTGGCACGGAGCGCGGCACGCAGGGCGACTCGTTCCTGGTGATGTTCACCGAGGCCCCAGCGGCGGTGGCGGCCGCCGTCGAGGTTCAGCGAGGCCTGGCATCGGTGTCGTGGCCGCAGGACGTGCCGGTGCGCGTGCGGATCGGGATCCATACCGGGGTGGGCACCCTCGGTGGCGACGACTACGTGGGAATCGACGTGCATCGCGTCGCACGGATCTGCGCGGCCTCCCACGGGGGCCAGGTCCTCGTCTCGGAGTCGACCCATTCCCTGGCTGCGCACGACCTGCCGGCGGGCGCCTCCCTGCGACGCCTCGGCGAATACAAGCTTCGCGACCTGTCGCAGCCGGAGCGGCTCTCCCAGCTCGTCATCGAGGGGCTGCCCTCCGACTTTCCACCGATCAGCACGGGCCGCGCCAGTGCCGGCAACCTGCCCGGGCGGTTTGCCGCCGTGATCGGCCGCGAGGAGGCCCTGCGCGACCTCGAAGCGCTGGTCGCCGACCGCCGGCTCGTCACGCTGACCGGGCCCGGCGGTATCGGCAAGACGAGCCTCGCGCTGGAGCTGGCCCATCGGAGCGCCTCGACGTACCCGGACGGGGCCTGGTTCGTTCCCCTCGACGCCCTGGCCGATGCCTCGCTTGTCGGTTCGGCCATCGCCAGCAGCCTTGGCCTGGTCGAAGCGCCCGGCCAGTCCGGGCTGGAGCGGCTCGAGGACTTTCTCCACGATCGGACCGTGCTCGTCGTGCTCGACAACTTCGAGCACCTCATGCCGGCCGCGCCCACCGTCGCGCGCATCCTCGAGGCTTCGCCCGGGCTCACGGTCATTGCCACCAGCCGCGCGCCGCTCCACATCGCCGCCGAGCAGGAGTATCCCGTCCCGCCACTGCAGCCGCCCGACGAACGCGCGCCGGACGACGCGGCGAACGCGGCGGTTCGGGTCTTCATCGACCGGGCGCGGAGGGTTCGGCCCGGCTATGCGCCGAGCGGCGACGAGGCCGCCGCGATCGGCGAGATCTGCCGCCGCCTAGACGGACTGCCACTCGGAATCCAGCTCGCCGCGTCACGGGTCTCTCTTCTCCCGGCCCGGAGCATCGCCGCTCGGCTGGCGGAGGAGCTTCCGCTTCCCGGCGCCGGGGCAACGGACGCGCCACGCCGCCAGCAGAGCCTCGACCTGGCGATCGCCTGGAGCGAGCAGCTGCTCGACGAGTCCGCCCGGCAGCTGATGGCGCGCCTCTCGGTCTTCCGCGGCGGCTTCCGGCTCGAGGAGGCATCCGTCGTCGGGCTCGACCCCGAGCAGGGAGGCGACGTGCTGGATGGCCTCTCGGTCCTGGTCGACCAGAGCCTCGTTCAGCCGATCCCGGGGCCGGAGGCACCGCGCTACCGCCTGCTCGAGCCGATCCGCGCCTACGCCACCCGGCGCCTTGCCGCGGGCGATGAGCAGGAGGCGGTCGAACGGCGCCACGCCCACGCCTACCGCGACCTGGCCGAAGCAGCCGCCCCGCACCTGCCGGGTCGTGGCCAACGTACCTGGCTGGATCGGATCGATGCCGAACGGGACAACCTCCGGGCGGCCATCACGTGGGCGGTCGAGCACCACGACCTCGAGACTGCGCTGCGCCTGGGGGCCGCCATGTGGCGCTTCTGGCAGCTGCGCGGGCACCTGCAGGAAGGACGGAACTCGATGACCCGCATCCTCGCGATGCCTGGGGCCGAGGAGCCAACCACGCTGCGGGTGCGCGCCCTCGAAGCGCTGGGCGGGCTCCTGTACTGGGGAGCGGATCTTCCCGGCGCCGATGTCTCCTACCATGCGCAGCTCGAGCTGGCGCGGTCCATCGGTGACGTGCGTGGCGAGGCGGACGCCCTCTTCAACCTGGGCCATACCCAGTTCCTGACGGAGCGCGACAACGAGGCGGCGGACCGTCTCGCGGAGGATGCGGAGCGACTCTACCGCCAGCTCGGCGACGAGCGCTCACTGGCGCGCCTGCACTGGACGGTGATCAATCGCCGGATGGAACAGGGCGAACCGCACGTCGAGGCAGAGATGCAGGCTGCACTGCACCGCTTCGAGGAGCTCGGGGACGATTGGTACACGGCCATGGCGAGCGGAACGCTGGCCTGGATCGCCTTTGCCGAGGGCAACCTGCACGACGGGCTTCGCTGGTGCCTCGACTCGGTGAGTCGTCACCATGCGATGGGCGACGTCGCGTCCCCGACCATCGCACTCCGGTACATCGCCATCATCTTCCAGGACCTTGGCCGGCCGGAAGCTGCGGCCGCTGTCGGAGCTGCCTACGAGTCCCTCTGCAGCCGCTACGGCGTGCAGCCGCCCGCCTTCTTCGAAGAGCTCACGCCGGCGCTCGGCCGGCGCGTTCTCGACGATACGCTGGCCAGCCATCCCGAGGCTGCCGCCCGTGGCGCCGCCATGTCCCTCGACGAGACGATCGACCTGATCGACCGCGTCGCATCCGAGCTCCTCGCTCCCCAGGAATGAGGTTCGGCACCCGGCTGATGCCGCTGCGGGCCGGGGAGGGACGCCCCGTGGCACTGCTGGCCGGCCTCTTCGCCATCGTCGAGGCGGGTCGCGGACTCGGCGAAGTCGCGGCCGATACGCTCTTCATCAGCCGCTTCGGCGCCGATTCGCTCCCCTACCTCTACATCGGCCTGGGCTTCGTCAGCCTGGTCGTGGCGCTCGGATACGGGGCGGCAATCGGCCGCTTCGACCGCCGGCGGTTCCTCTCCGTGCTGTTGATCGCCTTCGCGCTGATCATGCTGCTCGAGCGCCTTGCGGTGCTCAGCGGCGCTCCCGCCGTGCTGGCCGTCGTGTGGGTCAGCGTGTACGTCATCGGAGCGATGCTCCTCACCGTGCTGTGGACCGTTGCCGGGGGCGTCCTCGATGCCCGACAGGCCAAGCGGCTCTTCCCCATCTGCACGGGTGCGGCGATCCTCGGTGGTTTCGCGGGCACGCTGGCGGCCGGGCCCCTTGCACGCCTGCTGGGCACCGAATCCCTGCTCGTCCTGTTCGCCGCTCTTCTCGTCGGAGCCGCGG
>DASVEH010000256.1:0-2493 GCA_036380655.1 Candidatus Limnocylindria bacterium
GGCGCCGCCGTCGCGGAGGAGCTCTACGGGGTGGTCGTGCCGGTCGTGGTCGTCGAGCCGGAGGTTAGGAAAGGGATCGTGGACGGTGCCCCGATCACGATCGGCGCCGACGGATCGGTGCGGTAGGTACACTGAACCGCATGGACCTGTGGGCACCGCTCGAGACCGCTGACCCGGAGATCGCGCAGGTCGTGCGCGACGAGGAGGCCCGGACCCGCGCGCACCTCGAGCTGATCGCCTCCGAGAACTACCCGTCCCTGGCCGTGCTCCAGGCGATGGGCACCGTCCTGACCGGCAAGTACGCCGAGGGCTACCCCGGGCGCCGCTACTACGGTGGCTGCGAGGTGGTCGACGTGGCGGAGAACCTCGCCCGCGACCGCGCGAAGGAGCTGTTCGGGGCCGAGCACGTCAACGTCCAGCCGCACGCCGGCGCGCAGGCCAACATGGCCGTCTTCCACGCACTGCTCGAGCGCGGCGACACGGTGCTCGGACTCTCCCTCGACCAGGGTGGACACCTGACCCACGGGTCGCCAGTCAACTTCTCGGGGCAGTACTACAACTTCGTTCCCTACCACGTCGACCGCGAGACGCACCTCATCGACATGGACGAGGTCCGGTCGCTGGCGCGCGAGCATCGGCCGAAGATGATCCTGACCGGCGCCACCGCCTATCCCCGGCTCTGGGACTTCGCGGCCTTCCGCGCCATCTGCGACGAGGTGGGCGCGCTGCTCATGACCGATATGGCCCACTTCGCGGGCCTCGTCGCCGCCGACGTCCATCCGTCGCCGGTCCCGCACTCCGACGTGGTGACCACCACGACCCACAAGACGCTGCGCGGGCCGCGAGGCGGCATGATCCTCTGCCGCGAGGAGTACGCGAAGGCGATCGACAAGAGCGTCTTTCCCGGCATCCAGGGCGGGCCGCTCATGCACGTCATCGCCGCCAAGGCGGTCTCCTTCCGGGAGGCGATGACCGAGGAGTTCCGCGAGGACCAGCGCGCGACCGTCTCGAACGCGCGGGCCCTGGCCTCCTCGCTCGCCGATGCCGGCGCCTCGATCATCTCGGGCGGCACCGACAATCACCTCATGCTCGTCGACGTCCGTCCCCTCGGCGTGAACGGCAAGGAGGCCGATGCGGCCCTCGGCCAGGTCCGCATCACGGTGAACAAGAACACCATCCCCTACGACCCCGAGAAGCCGATGATCGGCTCCGGCATCCGCGTCGGCACTCCCGCGGTCACCTCGCGCGGCATGCGCGAGGCCGAGATGCGCGAGATCGCCTCCCTCATCGTCGACGGGATCGCGGCTCGAGGCGACGAGTCCGCCCAGGCCGAGATCCGGCGTCGGGTGGCCTCGATCACCGACCGCTTCCCCGTTCCCGGCCTGCCCGGAACTCGCGCCGCGGCGGACGTCCCCGCGTAGGGCTACCGCGGCGCCCCACGAGCGCTTAACCATGCGCGCGCGGGTCGTCGAGAGCGTCAGGCGGCCTCGCGGGCGTATCGGTCAAGGAGCGACAGCTCGTCGCGATACACGCGTCGGAGCATGCGTGGCGCCAGGAGGCGTTCGACCACGCCCCGGAATCCATCGGTGAACCATCGCGTCTCGATGCGGACCCGGCTTCCTCCGCCCGGATCGGGGTCGACGGTGAAGGTGGTGAGCATGCATCGGGAAGGGTCCGACTCGATGAGCACGCGGCCCGGCTGCGGCTCGCCGACGCGGACGCGATGGTCACTCGTTCGACCGCCGAGGGTCATCCGGAACCGATGCACCGTCCCCGCTCCGACGCCGCCGGACTCGATCTCGAAGTCGCTGAACTGGGACGGCAGGAAGTTCGGATGATGCCGCCGGAAGTCGGCGATGTAGTTGTAGACGCGGCCGGCGGGCGCATCGATGCGGCGCTCGGCCGAAGCGCTGATCTGCATGAAGTCAGCCTCCACGCCTTCGGCTCCGAGGGCATTGGTCCTCCGACGGCAGGAAGCTACGTCGTTGCGCCGAGGTGCGCCGGGGCACCCGTGCCGTGTGGCGGCAAGACCGAAATTTCGGACACCTGCGCGCAGCACGGAACCCTCCCCGTGCGCCACTACCCGAAGCAGCGCGCACGGCGCCACGCGACTCGTCGCCCACGTGCCACAGCACCCGAAATATCGGCACGGTGAGCCCCGCAGAGCTGCCGCGAGCGACAAAACAGCCTCTTCGGGGCCGCTCACGGCACGAATCGAGGGCCTCCGGTATACTCCTGCGCGTCCGACCGCTGTGAGTCGAACCGAATGACACAACTGACGCCGCTGGGGCTCATCAGGATCCTGGCCCAGGTGACCGCGATCATGGTGATCCCGATGGTGGGAGGCGCGGTCGCCGGCCTCGTTCTCGACGGGCTGCTGGGGACCTCGCCGCTTTGTGTGTTGCTCGGGCTGGGGGTCGGGACGCTGATCTCGGCCATCGGCATCTGGCTCCTCATCCGCTCAGGCGTGAAGAAGGGCTACACCGGTGGGAG
>DASVEH010000257.1:0-2723 GCA_036380655.1 Candidatus Limnocylindria bacterium
CAGGCCGGCGATGACCGTCAGGTTGGTGCCGAGGCTGGCGATCGGCACGTCGACGGCCTCCGGGTGGAAGCCGTAGTACACGTTGCGCAGCAGGTCGACGGCGTACCGCATCGGCGCCAGGCGGGAGAGGATGTCCAGGAACCACGGGAGGTTCTCGATCGGGTTGAACACGCCGGCCAGGAAGAACTGCGGCAGCATGACGAACGGGAAGATCTGGGTGGCGGCACGCCGGTTCGGCAGCCGGGAGAGGACGAGGACCCCGAACGCGCCGCCGAAGACGGTGATGACGATGGCGGCCGGCACGAGCGCCAGGAGGGTCAGCGGCCCGAGCCCGATGCCGATGACGATCCCGAAGATGACGATCGCCAGGCCCTGCGGCAGCGCGACGAGCGACTCTCCGAGGACCTTGCCGATGACGATCGAGTAGCGCGAGATCGGCGAGACGAAGATCTCCTGGCTGAAGTCGTTCTCCCGGTCCTCAATGAGGCTGATGACGCCCATCGCCGACGATTGCCAGAGCGTCTGGGCCAGGACGCCGGTGAAGACGAAGGCGAGCAGGTCGATGCCGCTCGCATCGCCGAAGCCGGCCTGCAGGCTGGTTCCCAGCACGCCGATGAAGATCATGGGGAAGACGAGGTCCGCGACGAGGCGCGCCCGGTCACGGAGCAGCTTGACGAGGTCCCGATGGGCGATGGCGAGGACCGCCGAAAGCTCATGCATCGGTCGCGGCCTCGACTTCGCCTTCGGCTTCGGCGTCGGCTCGACCGACGATCTCGAGATACGCATCCTCGAGGCTCGGCGCGTGCGTCTGGACGACGCTCAGCGGCGTGTCGATGGACTTGAGCACGGCGTGGGTGCCGCGCCCGTCGAGCTCGACCCGGTAGGGACCCTCGCCCGCGTAGGGGAGCCCGAGCCGGCCGAGCTCCGACACCAGCGCGGGGCGATCGTCCGTGTCGACGAGGACGTACTCCTCGACGAGGTCGGCCTTGATCGCCGCCGGCGTGCCATACGACACGACCCGCCCGTGGTCGATGATGCAGATCCGGTCGGCCTGCTCCGCCTCCTCGAGGTAGTGCGTGGTGAGCAGGATCGTGGTGTTCGACTCGCGGCGCACGCGCTCGAGGTAGGTCCAGAGGCTTCGCCGCGCCGGCGCATCCAGTCCAGATGTCGGCTCGTCGAGGAAGAGCACCCTGGGCCGATGGATGAGGCTCCGCACGATCTCGAGCTTGCGGCTCATGCCGCCTGAGTACGTGCGCACCGGCTCGAAGACCTCGTCCCCGATGCCGACGATCGCTGCCAGCTCAGCAACCTGGCGCCGGTACGCCTCGGGCATCAGCCGGTACGACGGGGCGTACGGGTAGACGCCGTAGAGCACGGCATGGAACCGCACGTTCTCCTCGCCGGTCAGGTTCCGGTCGAGGCTCGGCCGCTGGAAGATGATCCCGACCTTGCGACGCACGGCACTCGCCTCGCCGACGATGTCGTGCCCATCGATCGTCGCGGTGCCCGAAGTCGGCGCCAGCGTGGTCGTGAGGATCGAGATGGTCGTCGTCTTGCCCGCGCCGTTCGGCCCGAGCAGCGCGAAGAACTCGCCGGCACGCACGTCGAAGCTGATGCCGTCGACGGCGTTGCGCTCCGCCTTCCTGTAGCGCTTGACGAGCTCTTCGACGTGAATCATCGGGCTAGATCATCGCAAACCCCTGTCAAGCCCGCCCGGACCGGGACAGGGGGCGGCCGCTACCATCGCGCCCATGAGCAAGGAGACGCCTCCGAGCCCGAGGCCGCTCCAACTCGACCGGGCGCAGATCCTCGCCCACCGGCGCCGGGTCCAGGCACTCGACACGCGCCTCCCGAACGGGCCGACGTCCCTCCGCCATGCCGCCTGGGCGGGGCTCCAGGACAGCATGCCCCGGGCGGCCGTGCTGTCCATCCACGCGCGGGTCGAGGCGACGCCGCCCACCGTCCTGGACGATCCATCGCTCGTCCAGATCTGGGGCCCCCGGTTCAACGCGTACGCCATCTCGTCGCGTGACGTCGCGCCGTTCTCGCTCGGCCGCCTGCCGGATGATCCCCGCGGTCGACGGCGCGCCGAGGAGATGGCGGCACGTCTCCACGCCTTCCTCGACGGCAGGGAGGTGCCGTACGGCGAGGCCGGTCGCGGACTCGGCGTCCATCCCAACGCCCTTCGATACGCCGCACCGACCGGGACCGTGCTGATCCGATGGGATGGCGCGCGGCAGCCCACCGTGCGCCCGGTTCCCGCACCGCCCGTCGAGCCATTCGACGCGCGTCTCGAGCTCGCTCGCCGACACCTGCACGTCTTCGGCCCGACGACGGCCGATGCCTTCGCCGAATGGGCCGGGATCGCCCCGTCCGCCGGACGCGCGGCGTTCGAGGCCCTCGGCGCCTCCCTGGCGCCGATCCGCACGCCCGTCGGCGACGCCTGGATCCTGGCCGATGACGAGGAGGCCTTCCGCGCTCCGGCCGGATCCTCGGCTCCGGCGCGCCTCCTCCCCAGCGGCGACACCTACTTCCTCCTCCAGGGCCCCGGTCGTGAGCTGCTGGTACCCCGGGTCACCCGGCAACGGCTGCTCTGGACACCGCGGGTCTGGCCGGGCGCAGTGCTGGTGGGGGGCGAGATCGTCGGCGTCTGGCGGCGAGCGGGGTCCGTCGTGAGCGTCGAGCACTGGCAGCGCCTCGCAGCCGTCGACCGCGAGGCCGTC
>DASVEH010000258.1:0-11704 GCA_036380655.1 Candidatus Limnocylindria bacterium
ATAGGTGAGGCCCTTGAGCGTCAGCGCCGATCGTTCGAGGTACGAGCGCCACGGGTGATCCGGGAACGTGCCGCGCGCCAGCCAGTGCTGCCAGTGGTGCGCCGTCCACACCAGCCGGCTGTAGGCGTCCTCGGTGGTGCGCGGCGCGGCGGCCCTGTTCCAGGACAGCGCCACGAACCGCGTCTCGCCCTCCTTGATGAGGGTGCGCGCCATCGCTCGCGAGCCCTCGAAGCCGAGGTTCATGTCGCCGGACAGCACGAGCTCGACGTCGCTGCCCTCGGCGGTGCACGCGCCCTGCCGATAGCCGTCCTCGGTGTACTGCCACGTCCCCCGCGTGCGGCCGTAGTCGAAGACGGGCTCGCAGTCGAGCGTCAGCTGCATCTCGCCGTTCACGCAGCGCACCATGCGCAGCAGGATGTGGCTCGTGTCGTAGTCGGTCGGCGGTCGGCGCTGGACTTTCGACCGCGCGTCCTGGTGCCGCCACGGCCCGATCAGCATCACGTCGCGCACGATGATCCAGCCACTCGGCGACCCCCAGCTCGTCTCGAGCACCATCGTGCCGGGGAGGTAGCGCCGGGCGGCCGGAACCTGGATGTCGGACGGGCCGAGGCGGAAGCCGCCGGCGTCGCGGTCGAGGATCGATCCGAAGACGCTCGGCGAGTCCATGCGCGGAAGGCAGAGCCACTCGACGTTCCCGCTCGGCGCGACGAGAGCCGTGGTCTCGCAGTCCGAGAGGAAGGCGTATTCGCCGATGGGCGGGAAGGGTGACGTGACGAACGCGTCCGCGGCCGCCCGTGGGGCGCCTGCCGCGTCCCCTCCCGAGCTTCGTCCGTTCGTCGACATCCTCGTATCTCCCGCGTGGGGGCGCCAGTCTCACACGGCCAGGTGCTCGCCGCAACGCCCCGTGGGTACCAGCCTCGGCATCGGCTCAGGCGTGCAAACGCCGTTCAATCGGCAAAGATCCAGCGTGGCTCCGGTAGGGCAGCTGACTCAGATGTCCGCCTCGAAGGTGTTGCAGGCGTCCGCCGACTTCTGGTCGAGGCCGATGCCGAACCACTCCTGGCGCTGCTCGGCGGAGCCATGCGTCCACGTCTCCGGATCCACCTGGCCCTGCGTCTTCTCCTGGATGCGGTCGTCGCCGATGACCGACGCCGCGTCCAGAGCCTGTCCGATCTGCTCCCGGGTCAGTGGCTGCAGGAACCCGGTGTCGACCGCGTTCCCGCCCCACACGCCGGCGAAGCAATCGGCCTGGAGCTCGGTGCGGACGGCGCCGCCCTCGGCCCCGGCGTCGCGTCCCGCGCTGAGCAGGCCGAGCAGGTTCTGGACGTGGTGGCCGTACTCGTGCGCGAGCACGTACTCCTCGGCGAACTCACCGCCCTCCGCGCCGAACTGCTGCTCGAGCTGGTCGAAGAAGCCGAGGTCGATGTAGATCGTCTGGTCGACCGGGCAGTAGAAGGGGCCGACGGCGCTGGACGCCGCTCCGCACTCGGTGCTGACCTGGTCGGTGAAGAGCACGGTCTCGGGCTCGGCGAACTGCTGGTTCGCGGCGGCGAATGCGTCCGCCCAGTAAGCCCGCAGGCTGTTGACGGTGCCGACGATCCGGCAATCCTGCCGCTCGTTCGCATCCGCGCCGGTCCTGCACTCGGAGGCCAGCTGGCTCGACACGGGTCCCGTCTCGGGCGTCCCGACACCGAGGCCACCGAGGTCCCCGAGATTGCCTCCCATGAGGAGGATCAGCGCGAGAATGACGAGGCTGCCGAGTCCGCCGCCCAGCGCGATCCCGCCTCCGCGCACGCGGCGCCCCCGCCGATCCTGCACCTGGCCTGGATCGAGCTTCACGTCCGGCCGAAAGGTCATCGAATGATCTCCTGTGGGGCATCACGTCACGCCGCGCGCGGCGCGTGCTCCAACCATAGCGTGCAGCGTGCCAGACCTAGCCTGGCGAGAGCCGCTCCGCCAGCCAGCCGATCGCCTCCGGGTAGCGCCAGTCGATTCCGGCATGGGTGCCGTCGAAGAGCTCGTAGCGCAAACGGTCGTCGCCGATCCCCAGTGTCGCCAGCTCGGACCGGAAGGCCTCGGCGCCGAGATCCAGGTAGAAGTCGTCGCTGCGTCCGGCGTCGATCCAGATGGCGCGCAGGCCCCGCAGAGCTTCCGCATGCTCGGCCGCCATCCGCACCGGGTCCCACGCCAGCCATCGGTCCCACGTTTCGGGAATGACGCGGCCGGTGAGCGGCTCGAAGGGGAGGCGGACGGTGCCGTCGGGATCGGCCGAATAGCAGGCCGCCATGCACCACACGTTCAGGAGCACGCCGTCCGTGCGGCGCGAGCGCCCCGGACGCGAACGGAAGTCGGACCAGAACGCCTCGTACGAGCCGTCGTACGCATCGCGCAGCGCGCGGGCCGCCTCGCGGAAGTCCGGCGCGTAGCACGCCTCGAAGAGCGCGTCGCCCGCGTGGGAGGCCAGCCCTCCGAACAGGTCGGGACGCAGCATGGGGGTCACCATGGCGCCGTAGCCTCCACTGCTCTTGCCGGCGACCCCGCGGTGGGCCGGATCGGCGAGCGTGCGGTATCGGCCGTCGACGAAGGGAACGAGCTCGTCGCACAGGTACGTGTGGTAGCGACCGGTCGCCGCAGAGTCGAGGAACTGGGAGCCGCCGAGGCTCGTCCACGCGTCGACGAAGACGACGATGGCGGGCGCGTTGCCCGTCTCGGAGAACCACGCGTCAAGCGCCTCGGGAGTCGTGCGGCTGAACGCCTTGCGGGCACGCCACATGTCGACCTGGCCGGTCAGGCCCTGGAGGAGATAGACCGAGGGATAGCGACGATCCCGCTCGTCCTCGTAGCCCGGTGGCGTGTACACGTACAGCGGCCGACGGTGGGGGTCACCCAGGGCGTTGCCGGTGAGCGCCTCCGAGTCCACGACCTCCTCGTGAAGGTGGCCCTTCCACGCGTGTCCCCACGGCGCCGGCAGTTCCATGATCGCCACCCTAGCAGGACGCGGATGGTACCGACGGCCCATGGAGCCCGCCGGATCGAGGCACCAGACTGACTGCCTGCATGACTGACGCCGTTCACACCGGTCGCGTCGCTCGCGCCGGCATCCCACCCCTGCTCGCGTCCTTCGATGCCCTGCGCGCCCGGGTGTCGGTGCTCGCGCGACAGCGCGCATTGCTCGAATCGGCCGCCATCCTGCTGCCGATCGTGATCATCGGCGTCACCCATGCCGTTGGGCCCGCCCTCTGGCTGGTGGCCTGCGCCTACCTGATCGCCTCGGCGGTGATCATCATCAAGATGCCGATCGCCGGTGTCGCCCGCTCCAGCACCGCCACCTGGATGGCCGGCCGGCTGCTGCTCGCGGTGGCCATGGTCGCGGCGGGGCAGCTGCTGACCGGCGTGACCGGCCTGCTCGCCGTCGTGTACCTGCCCGTGGTCGCCCTCTCCGCGTTTGCGGGCACGCGGCCGTTGCTCGTCGCATCGATGGCCGCGATCGGCGCCCATCTGCTCGCGGAGACCGTCGATCGAGGCACGGTGATCGAGGCGATCCAGCGTGGCGCGGGCTTCTCCGGAGCTGTCGTGCTGGTGGGGTTGGGGACCCGCCGAGAGGTGCTCCGCATGCAACGAGCCCGCGACCGCCTGCGGCGCGCCGTGACCGGCGACCGCCGCCGCGCCCGCCAGATCGCCGGCGTCGAGGCGATCGGACGGATCCTGGCCACCAACGGGCCGACGCCGGAGGCGCTCGAGCGCGTCGTCGGCCGCATCGCCACCGAGTTCGCGTACCGCTACGTCACGATCTACCTCGGCGACGAGCGGCACGTGTCGCTCGGCGCGCAGCACGGCTACAGCCAGGTGTACCCGGAGTTCGACGCGCAGGAGGGGATCGTCGGTCGCGTGATGCGGACCCGGCAGCCCGCCTTCGTCCCGAGGGTCGCGAGCGACCCGGACTACCGTGGATTCGACGCCGATGTCGTGAGCGAGATCTGCGTCCCGATGCTCGCCGAAGAGGCGTTCCTGGGCTTCATCAACGTCGAGTCCACCACCGAGAGCGAGCTCGACGCCACGGACCTGCGAGTCATGATCGCCGTCGCCGATCGCCTGGCCGCTTCGCTCATCATCGGTCGCGAGCGTCAGCGCCTCGGGGAGCGTGCCGAGGTCTTCCGGCAGCTTCACAGCTTCAGCGAGGCGGTCAACGGCACACTCGAGGCCGATGCGCTCTATCGGGCCATCGTGCGCTCGCTCTCGACCGTCGTGACGAGTGATCTCGCGTCGCTCCACATCCTCGATCGCGAGAGCGGCCGCTACCTGCTGCGCGCGGTCGAGGGCGGCGACGGACTGGCCCTCGGCGCGGAGGTGCGCAGCGGCGAGGGGACGTCCGGACGCGCAATCCGGAACCGCACGATGGTCATCGACGACGCAGTGCCCCGGCCCGCGAGGCGGTCGGCCATCGAGGCCGCCATCGGCGATGGCGGCGACGGGCCGATGCTCGCCGCATCGGTGCCGCTCGTTCGCGACGGTGCGGTCCTCGGCGCGCTGACGCTGATGCGCTCGGATCGGGCGCATCGGTTCACCGGGCTCGAGCGTGACGCGCTGGCCATGATCGGCGAGCAGGCGGCCCTCGCCGTCGCGAACGTCTTCCTCCATGCCGAGGTCGCCGAGCTGGCGCTGCGTGACCCGCTGACGGGGCTCTTCAACCGACGCTATCTCGATCCGGCAATGGAGCAGCTGTTCGCGCGGCGCGCGCGGGTGCCGGCCGAGGAGCGCGTGCCCCTGGCGGCCATCATGTTCGACCTCGACCACTTCAGCGACCTCAATAACCGGCACGGTCACCAGGCCGGCGACGACGTGTTGCGCGCGTTCGGCGCGGTGCTCCGCTCGCGGATGCGCTCGACCGACCTCGTGGCCCGCTTCGGTGGCGAGGAGTTCGCCGCCATCCTGTATCGCGCCTCCCTCGACGACGCCGTGCGCATCGCCGACGAGGTGCGGGAGCAGCTCGCGGCGACGCCCGTCCTCGGGATGTCGGGCGAGGAGCTGTCGGCCACCGTCTCGGCGGGCTGCGCGGCGCTCGACCCGCAGCAGGAGTCGGGGACGGAGCTGCTGCGGGCCGCCGACGTGGCGCTCTACATGGCCAAGCGCGCAGGCCGCGACCGGGTCTGCGCGGCCTAGCCGGTCTCGCCTCGCAGCTCGACCGCTGACAGGCGTCGGATCGCCAGCACGACGGCCGTCACGGTGACGACGGCCCCGATGAGCACCGCCATCTCCACCGCCAGCTCGGCCGGTACGCCACCCTCCCCGGCCAGCGCATCGGCCAGCGCCAGCGCGTGCTGCCGGACCGAGACCACGCGGGTGCCGGCGAAGAGGCCGGCCACGACGCCTTCCCAGACGACGACGTAGGCGAGGCCGATGACGAGGGCGCGCGACGTGACCAGCGAGAGCGCCAGGAAGACGGCGGTGTACTCCAGCGCGCCGAGCGCGGCGGCCGCGCCGTAGGCGAGCCCGAGGTCGGCCGTCCCACCCGTGCCGACGATGCCGGCCAGGCCGATCGGCACCGCCACCAGCAGCGCGGTGAGCAACCAGGCCACCACCAGCTTGACGGCCACGATCAGTGGGCGTGGGAGCGGCTTGGCGAGCAGGTACACGATCGTTCCATCGTCGAGCTCCGAGCCCAGCGCCGCCGTGCCGACGATGACCGCCACCAGCGGAAGCAGGACGGCGAGGCCGAAGTTGGCGAGCAGGCGGCCGGTGAACCGCATGGATTCCTCGGAGGAGGGGTCGCTGAGCCGGAAGATGGCGGCAACCACCACGATCAGCCCTCCCAGCAGCCCCAGCAGCAGCGTCCGCCGTCGGTTCAGGAGCGCGCGCAGGGTGAGGGAGGCGAGCGTCCGAATCATCGGCGGACGAGGTAGCTGAAGACCGATTCGAGCGATTCGTCGGCAGGCCGCAGCTCCAGGAGCGAGACGTCCGCCTCCTGGGCGGCAGGCGCGACCGCCCGGGTCAGGGCACCGTAGTCACCGGTGCGCAGGGTGAGCACCCCGTCGCGAAGCTCGACCGACTCGACCTCGGGCACGGCGAGAAGGGCGCGGGCCAGACGCCGGTCATCGCTGGAGCGCAGGGTGAAGCTGTGGGGGCGATCGGTCATGAGACGCCGGATGCGTCGGAAGTCGCCCGAGGCCGCCAGCCGGCCGGCCACCACCACGAGCACCCTATCGCTGAGCCGCTCGACCTCTTCGAGGATGTGGCTCGAGAAGAGGATCGTGCGCCCCTCGGCGGCCATGGCCCGCAGCAGGTCCATCATCTGGAGCCGCTGCCGCGGATCCATGCCGTTGAATGGCTCGTCGAGGATGAGCATGGGCGGGTCGTGGACCAGGGCTGCGGCCACCTTGGCTCGCTGGCGCATGCCCTTCGAGTACCCGCCGATGGCCCGGTTGGCGGCGTCGCGCAGCTCGACCATGTCGATGGCGCGATCGGCGGCCGCATGCGGATCGGCCACGCCGGACAGCCGCGCCGAGGCGAGCACGAACTGGCGGGCCGTCAGGAACGAGTAGACGGCCTCGCGCTCGGGCACGAAGCCGATTCGGCGGTACACGTCCGGATGGCGCCACGTCGGCGTCTCGTCGAGCCGCACGTCGCCGGCAGAGGGGGCGAGGAAGCCGGCCATCATGTGCAGCAGGGTCGTCTTGCCCGCGCCGTTCGGTCCGAGCAGGCCGGTGATGCCGGGTCCGACCTCGAAGGTCACGTCGTTGACGGCAACGACGTTGCCATACCAGCGCGAGACGCCGGCCAGCGTCAGGAGGGTCACGTGGATACCCGCTTGTAGCGGATGGCGAGGATGGCCAGCGAGATGCCGAGCAGGACGAAGGTGGCCAGTCCGAAGGTCGCGAGGGGAACGTCCGCTCCCGCCACCGGCGACTCGGCAACGCTGCCACCGAACAGCCACTGCCGCGTCCCGTCCAGGATGGCGAGTGGGTTGAGGAAGGGCGCGAACGATGCGAGGTCGGAGCCCTGGGATTCGAAGGTGCCGCTCATCACGCCGCCGATGAGGAAGACGGCCAGCACCGCACCGGCCGCATAGGCGCGTCGACCCGCCAGCGAGCAGATCGCCAGCCCGAGGCTGGCCAGCACCACCGCGTGGAGCACGCCACTGCCGACGATGGCGGGCAGCGCCCCGATCGCCTCGCCCAGCGCCGCGACGAGATCCTCCGCCGCCAGCACGCGCCCCACGAACAGGAGGAGCACGGGGAGGAGCGTCAGGCCCAGCAGCGCCACGCTGAGCGCGGCGAGCTTGGCGGCGACATAGTCGAGGCGTCCCAGCGGCCTGCTGAAATAGAGCGGCAGGACGCGGTGGCGCATGTCGTTGACCACCAGCTCGGGCGTCTGGGCCGCCACGAAGATGGGGAGCAGGGCGCCGATGCCCCACAGGTAGTTCTCGTAGCTGTACAGGTCGACCAGGTCGCCGACCAGGACACGGATCGCGACCGCTACTCCCGCCGGCACCGAGGCGAGGATGAGGGTGCCCCACGGGAGGATCTTCGAGCGACCGGACCGCCCAAGGCCGAAGAGGGCGCGAAGGCCGGCGCCGACGATGGCGCTCATGGCGCCGCGCCGGCCGAGCCGCGGCCCATCGTAGTGGCGGTAGCCGATGTCGTAGATGGTGCCGACGGTCTCAGGCGACGCGCTCATCGGCTCCTCCCACTCGGAACAGGTCCTCCAGCTGGTGCCGGCGGTGCTCCAGGCGTACGAGCGCCAGCCCGAGGGCGACCGCCTCGTCCCGCACGGCGTCGTAGATGCCGAACTCGCTCCCATCCCCGGTTCCAAGGTCGGCCACGACGGTGCGCCCGTCTGCACGGGCGTCGATGCCGCGGCCCACCAGGCGCGCGGCAAGGCCGTCGGCGGGCTCATCGGTCTCGATGAGGAGCTGCCCGGTGCGTTCGGTGAAGCTGCTGAGCGGCGCGGTGCGCAGCAGGCGGCCGGCGTCGATTGCCACCAGCCAGGTCGCCACGCGCTCGATCTCCCCGAGCAGGTGGCTGGCGACGATCACCGCGATTCCGAACTCGCGGCCGATTCGCTCGATCAGGGCCAGCATCTCGTCGCGGCCGGCCGGGTCGAGCCCGTTGGTCGGCTCATCCAGGAAGAGCACCCGCGGGTCGTGGACGAGCGCCTGCGCCAGCTTCACGCGCTGCTTCATGCCGGTCGAATAGCCACCGATCGGCCGATAGCGCTCCTCGTAGAGGCCAACATGGCGGAGCACGTCGGCGGTTCGTTCGCGCGCGGCCCCCGACGGCAGCCCGGAGACCCGCCCCATGTGGGCGACGAACTCGGTGGCCGACACGTCCGGTGGCAGGCAGTCATGCTCCGGCATGTAGCCGACCAGCGCACGGATCGCCGCTCCATCGGTCGCCGTGTCGAGATCCAGGACCCGTGCCTCCCCCTCGGTGGCGTCGAGGAGCCCGAGAAGGATCTTGATGAGGGTGCTCTTGCCGGCGCCGTTGGCGCCGACGAGACCGATGACGCCCGGGTCGAGCTCGAGGCTCAACCCGTCGAGGGCGGTCACGCCGGGATAGCGCTTGGTCAGCGCTCGGGTGCTGAGAAGGGCCATGCGCCCGTCAGTCTAGGGGCGCGCGCCCTCGCCTACATGCTGGGCTGGTAGGACGGGTCGAAGAACTTCGCCGGGTCCTCGTCGAAATCGAGCTTGCAGCCCTTGCCACAGAAGAAATAGGTCTCTCCCTCGTGCTCCGAGGTGAGGCCCTGGGCGGTGGCGATCTCGCGATTCACGTCCATGCCGCATACAGGGTCCTTGGCGGCGGCAACCATGTTGAGCTCGTTCATCTGCATCTCCATCGGTGCGTTCAGGCGGCGCGGAAGGTCCGCAGCCGGAGGGAGTTGGCCACGACGCTGACGCTGGAGAGCGCCATCGCGCCGGCGGCAAGGGCCGGGTTCAGCAGGAGCCCTGCCAGCGGGAAGAGAAGCCCTGCTGCCACGGGGATGAGGAGGACGTTATAGCCGAATGCCCATCCCAGGTTCTGCCGGATGGTGCGCATGGTGGCGCGCGACAGGCGAACGGCGGTCGGCACGCCGGCGAGGTCATCGCCCACGAGGGTGATGTCGGACGCCTCGAGGGCGACGTCGGCCCCGGTGCCGATGGCGATGCCGAGATCGGCCTGGGCGAGCGCCGGGGCGTCGTTGATGCCGTCGCCGACCATGGCCACCACGGCTCCGGCGGCCTGGAGCTCCTCGACCTTGGCCGCCTTGTCGGCCGGCAGCACCTCCGCGAGGATTCGGTCGGGACCGATCCCCACCTCGGCGCCGATCGCCTCGGCGGTGCCACGGCGGTCGCCGGTGATCATCCACACCTCGAGGCCGGCACGCTGCAGCCGATCAACCGCCTGCGCCGATGCAGGCTTGACCGTGTCCGCCAGGCCGATCAGGCCGATGGGCCGGCCGTCATGAGCGACCAGCACGGGCGACGCCGCTCCGAGCTCCATCCCGCTCAGCGCTGTTGCATCAACGCCCTCGTCGTGCAGGAAGGCCGCGGTGCCGGCGACCACGGCGCGGCCGTCGACCGTGGCGCGGATCCCGCGCCCGGAGACCGCCTCGAAGCCGGTGGACTGCGACCGAGCGACATCGGCTGCCTCGGCGTGCCGCACGATCGCCTCAGCGAGGGGATGCTCGCTGCCGCGCTCGGCCGCCGCGGCGATGCGCAGGAGCTCTCGCTCGTCGACGCCGGGCATCGGATGCACGATGGTGACGGCGGGCTGGCCGCGGGTGATCGTGCCGGTCTTGTCGAGCACGACGGCGGTGATGCGCTGCGCGTGCTCGAGGGCGGCGCCGTCCCGAATGAGGATGCCGTTCTCGGCGCCCTTGCCGGTCCCGACCATGATCGCCGTGGGGGTCGCCAGGCCCATTGCGCACGGGCAGGCAATGATGAGCACGGCGATCGCGCTGGTCAGAGCGTAGGTGAGCCGCGGCTCCGGACCGAGCAGAAGCCAGCCCGCGAACGTGAGGGCGGCGATGCCGATGACCGCGGGCACGAACCAGCCGGTGACCCGATCCGCCACGCGCTGGATCGGCGCCTTCGAGCCCTGCGCTCGCTCCACCAGGGCCACGATCTGGGCCAGGGCGGTATCGCGGCCGACCCGTTCCGCGCGCATGACGAACGAGCCGCTCGCATTCATGGTCGCGCCGATGGCTCGATCGCCGACGCGCTTCTCGACCGGCAGCGATTCACCGGTCAGCATCGACTCGTCGATGGCCGACCCCCCGTCGATGAGCACGCCATCGACCGGAACCCGATCGCCGGGACGGACTCGGACGAGGTCGCCGACCACGACCTGGTCGACGGGGATTTCGCGCTCGCCGCCTTCACGAAGGACGCGCGCCGTGTCGGGCCGCAGCTTCAGGAGGGCCTTGACGGCGCCGGCGGCCTGGCCCTTGGCACGCGCCTCCAGCCACCGGCCGAACAGGATGAGCCCGATGATGACGGCGGCCGAGTCGAAGTAGGTTTCGTGCCCGAGCCCCGCGGCCATCACCTGGTCGGGAAGCAGGGTGACGTACAGCGAGTAGCCGTAGGCGGCGAGCGTGCCCATGGCGACCAGCGTGTTCATGTTCGCTTCGCCATGGCGCGCGCCCCGAAGCGCGGCGACCATGAACCGGCGGCCGTAGACGAACTGGACGATCGTGGCCGGCACCAGGAACCAGCGGTTGATGTCCATCATCGGCCACGGAGCACCGCCCGGCCAGAACATGACCGCCATCATGGCGATGCCGACGCCGAGCGAGACGATGGCACCGGTCAGCAGTTCCCGGCGCTCGGCGGCCCGGTCGGCTTCGTCGGCCGCCTCAGCCGCATCGGTGTCGGTGGCGGCGGCTGCCTCTCGCCCGACCTCGTAGCCGGCGGCCTCGATCGTGGCGACGATGCCGGTCCGGTCGATCATCCCGGGGTCGAAGCGCACCGTCGCCCGCTCGGTCGCCAGGTTGACGTTGGCCTCGGCGACCCCATCGGCCCGGTTCAGGAAGCGCTCGATGCGGTTCACGCAGCTGGCGCAGGTCATGCCGACGACGGGCAGGGTGATCTCGGTGGCCGGCTCGGCGGCGGTGTTGGTCACAGGCCCAGCATACTACAGGGGAGTATCCCTATCGAATTGGAGCATCGGGACTGCGGAAGTCGTGCAAGACAGACCGTTCGGCTGCGGGATTCGGATACTGACGGCTTCGAAATGACGGATTCGTCGCTTGCTCGCCTGCACGGGCACGACCCTTGCACACTCACGACCTCAGGTCATGCGTACTCGGTTGCGAACTTTGTCCTCGATTGACGCCAACACCAGCCCGAGTCCTGCGACGAGCGAGGGTCGGGAGCAGGCGCCTGCCCTGTTCGTGGTTGACGACGACGTTGCGACGCAGGAGCTCCTGTGCGAGATCGGGCGCGACGCGGGATGGGTCGCGCAAGGCTTCAGCCGGCTCTCCGAGCTGCGGGCATCCCTGGACAGCGTGAAACCGACCCTCCTCATCCTGGATGACGACCTTCCCGACGGCCGCGGTGGGGATCTGGCGCGCGACCTACGCGAGGACAAGCGGATGGCGGACGTGCCGCTGCTGGTCTGCACCGCTGCGCATCCCATGCGGCAGGCGGAGATCGGCGCGTGGGCGCCGGTCGTCTCGAAGCCATTCGACCTTGCCGAGATCGACGCGTTCCTGCGCGCCGCGGCCGCGC
>DASVEH010000259.1:0-6259 GCA_036380655.1 Candidatus Limnocylindria bacterium
CCACGCCGTGGGCCGGCGCGCTGTGCACGTCCAGGGCCGCTGGGAGGACCTGGACGACCTGCTCTCGGTCGAGCGGATGCGCTTCCGGACCCCCGACGGCGTGCTGGTCGGCCGCGCTGGCCCCATCACGTTGACCGACCCCGCGCTCGACCCGGTCGTCGCGGTCTTCGGGCTGGACAACCGGCGGGCGGTGTCCTCGTACGTCGTCACGTCGCACGTGATCAAGAGCCATGTGATCAAGAGCCACGTCATCAAGTCACACGTCATCAAGAGTCACGTGATCAAGTCCCATGTCATCAAGAGTCACGTGATCAAGTCCCACGTCATCACGTCGCACGGCGACCTCGGCGCCGAGATGGAAAAGGCGATCTCCGACCCGGAGCGGGAGTGGTTCACCCCGGCCGAGATCGCCGACTGGTACGACTTCCCGGAGGGCACCGGCACCGGCGCGCGGATCGGGGTGCTCGCCTTCAGCGGGACACTCGGCGGGACCGACCAGGTGGTGATGGGCGGCTACCACGAGGAGCAGCTGACGAGGTTCTGGCGCGAGGAGCTGCGGCTGCCGACGTCCCCGACGATCCAGTCGGTCGTGGTGCGCGGTCCTGGCAACTGGCCGTCGGACGGGAGTGACTCCGACGATGCAGGACGTGGAGTCGACTTCACGGACGAGGTGATGCTCGATCTGTCCGTCGTCGGCGCGCTCGCGCCGGACTCCGGCATCACCGTCTACTTCACCGAGCCGACCGAGCAGGGATTCGTCGACGCTCTGCACCACGTCGCCGAGCTCGAGGACCCGCCGGACATCCTGCTCATCTGCTACGGCGCCCCCGAGGACAAGGGCGCGGGCACCTCGTGGACCGCCATGGCGACGGAGCAGAGCGACCAGGCGCTGGCGGTCGCGGCCCTCCGTGGCATCTCGGTCGTCTGCTCGTGCGGCGACAACGGTGCAGCGGGACTGCCGCTCAGCACGCGCGTGCACGCCGACTACCCCGCGTCGAGCCCGTGGGTCCTCGGCTGCGGCGGCACCACCGTGCGTCCCGCCAACGCCGGTACTGACCGCGAGATCGTCTGGAACGATGGCCTCGGCGCCAGCGGCGGCGGCGTCAGCGCCATCACACCGCGACCGTCGTGGCAGTCGTCGGCGTCTGTGCCCGAGCCGGTCGACGCGTGGGAGCGGCCGGACTTCCTGGGCCGCGGTGTGCCGGACGTGGCGGCGGTTGCCGACCTCACGACCGGAGTCGCCGTCGTCGACGCTGCGGGCAACACGGTGATGGGCGGAGGCACCAGTGTCAGCGCGCCGATCTGGGCGGGCCTGCTCGCGAGGTGCCGGGAGCAGGCCGGTGAACGGCTCGGGTTCGTGACGCCGCTGCTGTATCAGCACCTTTCCGGCGTACGCGACGTGCCGAAGGGCGACAACGGCGCGTATCCCGCGGCACGTGGTGAGTGGGACCCCTGCACCGGGTTGGGCGTGCCGGACGGTAAGGCGTTCGTCGAGGTCGTACGTCGCTACGTCACGCGGACTGGGTAGGCATCGGGGTCACCAGGTCAAGCGTGAAGGCGGCCGCTGCGGCTTCGCCGCGGTTGGTGGCGCCGAGCTTCATCATGATGTTGCTGACATGGACGCTGACGGTCTTCTCACTGATGAAGAGGGCGCGGGCTATCTGCCGGTTGGTGCGGCCGGAGGCGACGAGCGGCAGCACCTCCTGCTCGCGGCGGGTCAGCCCGAGCCGCTGGGCGGTGCTGGCCGGCGCCGGCTTGGACTGCGTCGGCCCCTCGACCGTGAGGGTCGCGCGGCCGGCAAGGGCCTGCAGCTCGCGGGTGAGCGGCGCGGCGTGCAGGTCGTCGGCGACCGCAGTCGCCTCGGCGACGACAGTTCCCGCCTTGCGCTTCGCTCGCTCCGCGACGAGGGCTTCTGCCTCGCGCCACTGTGCGTAGGCGCGGGGGTAGGGCTGGCTGAGCGCCTGCCAGCGCTCGGCCACCTGGGCCCACCGGTCGTGGTCGTGGCGACCATGCTCCCGTGACGTCTCGGCCTCGCTCTGCAGCAAGTAGGCGTCGATGGCCGGCGACGCAGCCCGGGCGACCCCGTCGTGGCACTGCTGCTCACGGACGGCGAGGTGCTTGACCAGGTCGGGATCGGGCGCCGGCTGGTCGGGCAGCAGCCGGGCGCGCTGGGCCTGGTCGGCGACCGCGCGGCGGCCTACGGCGCAGAGGCGGGCGGCGAGCTCGTCGTAGTCGGGCTTGTCGAGAGCGGGCAAAGTCTCGGCGACGACGGCCAGTGCTGCCGACGGATCGCCCGACCAGAGGGCGAGCTCGGCTCGGCTCGAGGCCAATGTGCCCTCGAACCAGGCGTCGCCGCGCAGGGGCGCGATGCGCTCGGCCGTGCTGTAGCTGGCGTCTGCTGCCTCGGTGTCGCCGCGGGCAGCGGCGACGTCGCCGATGACCAGATGCAAGTAGCCGGCGAACGCCTGCGGCACGCCCTGCTGCAGGGCGTCGGTGGCGACCCGGGCCGCTTCGTCCCAGTCGCCGAGCAGGACCAGTGTGCTGGCCGTGTTCACGAGCAGGGCGCCTCCGCCGGTGGAGGTCAGGCCGAGCTGCCGGACGCGGGCCATGCCGGCGTACGCGACGTCGAGACTCTCTTGCAGCCGGCCGGCCGTCGTGAGGACGAACGTCTGGTTGACGTTGACGCGGAAGACCTCCTCGAGCGAACCGCAGTCCTCGCAGATGGTGCGGGCCTGGTCGAGCAGCCTGAGTCCTTCGTCGAGCTCGCCATTGACCGCGCGGCAGACGCCGAGGGTGGTGAGCGCGTAGCCCTCCTCCTCGGCGTGCCCGGCGGCGCGGGCGAGCTCGATCGCCGTCCTCGCGTGATCGGCCGCCTCCGTCGACTCGCCGTCGAGAAGCAGCCCGGCGGCGAGGGCGGCGTGCGCGCGGGCCTGCAGCTGACTGGGTTGCTCGCCCTCGAGGAGAGCGGCGGCCTCGCGGTCGGCGGCGAGGCTGGCGGCAGTGTCGCCGAGCTCCCAGAGGTAGCGCCCGAGGCGTTCGCTGAGCAGGGCCTCGGCAGGCCTGTCGCCACTCGCGCGCGCCGTCTCGCGGGCGCTGGTGGCGAGGGTGACCGCCTCGGTGGTGGCGCCGGCCCAGTGCGCCGCCTCGGCAGCCTCCCGCTGCAAGGCCGCCAGCGTGACACCGACGACCGCCTGGGCCTCGGGGACGTGCCCCCAAGCGTCGAGGGCGCGCTTGAACTGGGCGTGGGCCTCGGCGAA
The DNA here is from genome assembly GCA_036380655.1 of Candidatus Limnocylindria bacterium. Taxonomy (GTDB): domain Bacteria; phylum Chloroflexota; class Limnocylindria; order QHBO01; family QHBO01; genus JACDBZ01. The sequence goes on from DASVEH010000259.1 coordinate 3,258, forward strand.
CCCGGTCACGACGGCCGCGGCCCGCCCGGCCTCGATTGCGGTGGGCAGTGCTTTGGGCCAGACCTGCGCCTCGTGCCAGTGGTGCGCGAGCTCGGCGACGCCGAACGCCGAGCCGCGCCCGTCCTTCTCCCGGCGGTCGAGGGCCTCGGCGGTGCGGTGGTGCAGATCGAGGCGCTCGCTGGGGAGGACGTCGTCGTAGACCGCCTCCTGGCCGAGCGGGTGCCGGAAGGTGACCAGCTCGCCGTCGCGTTCGCGGCGGAGGATGCGCTGGTCGAGCGCCTCCCGGAGCGCCGTCGCGAGGGCGGCGGGGGTGAGCTCGCTGACCTCGGCGAGCAGCTCGTGGTCAGCAGGCCGGCCGATGACCGCGAGCGCGCGGATGGCCTGCTCGGCATCGTCGGAGAGCCGACGCGCCCGCCGGAGGACGACGTCGCGGATGGTGAGGGGCGCGCTGGTGCCTGTCGACCTATGACCGGCAGCCAGAAGCTCCTGGGCGAAGAGCGGGTTGCCGGCGGAGCGACGGACGATGTCGTCGGTCCGCTGGGCGGGGATGGCGGCTGTGGCGACGGACTGGAGGATGGCTGACAAGTCGTCCTTGGGCAGCGCTCTCACGCGAAGAGGCTCGACGCACTGCAGCCGCTCGAGATCGGCCAGCGCGTCGGCCCGGCTGCTGCCGTCGACCGCCTCGTCTGTCCGCCATGACAGGACGATCAGGATGCGCTCGCGCGGGAGGTCACGGAGCAGGTCCCGCTCCTGGCACAGGTCCTGCACAAGGAAGAGCAGCAGGTCGAGGCTCGACCGATCCGCCCAGTGCAGGTCCTCGAAGACGAGGACGAGCGGCTCCTGGTCGCTGAGCTCGCCGAGCAGGTCGAGCACCCGGTCGAAGAGCTGCGTCCGCGCGCCTCGGCCGGCGGCTTCCTCGCCAGGGTCGGCACGGAGCAGGTCGAGGACCTCGTCGTAGGAGGCCGGCTGGGCCACGGCCTCGGAGCCTCGTTCAGAGCGGGCGAGGTCACGCAGCGCGGAGAGGAAGACACCGAAGGGAAACTCACCGGCAGCCAGGTCGATGCCGGCACCGGCGACCACCCTCGCGCCGTCAGTCCGGGCGTGCTGGGCGAACTCGGCGAGCAGGCGCGTCTTGCCGACGCCGGCATCGCCGGTGACGGCCACACAGCTCGGCCGGCTCCCTGTGGCGGCGGCGAGGCCCTCCCGGAGGAGGGCCAGCTCGTCGGTCCGTCCCACGAAGGCAGGCCGGGCAAGACCCCTCATGCGCGCCAGTGTGAACCCCCTCCGCCGCCCCTGCCCAGCAACTTACGCGCCAGGCGGCATCGGTCCTGGACGAACCGGGCATCTGGCATCCGGCATGTCTCGTTGTTCCGTCGTGATGAGTACAAGGGCTCAGGCTCAGCCGACGGCTGGACCGGACGCTGGTCACAGGATTCCCGAGGCATTGGACACGAGCCATGAGCTCTCGATCACGTTCTGACACCGGCCTGCGGGCTGTTGTGCTCTTTCCCGCAGCTGCGACGTTCCTCGTCTACCTTCCTGAGCTCGCTACCGACGCCGGACAGATGGCCGAGCTGCCGACCCCGGCGAGATGGGCGCAGATGGTTCTGTTGCTCGGCGCCGCACCGGTCGTTGCGGTGGCCATCGCCCTGCGGACACGGGCTGACGTTGATCGGCGCGCTGCGGCAGCAGCGGGTCTCGCACAGCTGGCTGTCGCCGTTGTTCTCGTGCGGCTCGATGTGTGGATCGAGGTCCGCACCGGTTATCTCCTGGCCGGATCCGGCGAGGAAGCCATGGCCTACGGACTGTCGACTATCGCGGGGGTCGTCGGCGGCCTCGTGCTGGCGGTTCTGGTGGGGCTGGCGGCCCGTCTCGGCACACGCTGGCGTGTCTGCGCTCCGTGACGGCCGGCCGCTAACGTCAGGCGCCTGGGCCGAGATGCTGGAGGGCGTGTGGATGCCGTGGACCTCGCCGGACGGTTCGCTCTTGGCGGTGCCGCGAGGCTGTCGGACGGGCCGGTCGCACGGGGCAAGCAGGGCGCCGTCTGGCGGCTGGACACGGCAGACGGCAGCTGGGCGGTGAAGGTGCCGTTCCACCCGTCCGGTGAGGATGAGGTAAGGCTGGCGGCGGCGTTCCAGGAGGCAGCCCATAGCGCCGGTGTACCGACGCCGCAGGTGCGACGCACGACGGAGGGCCGTGTCTTCGCCACGGTGGATGGCAGGCCGGTCAGGGTGTACGAGTGGGTCGACCTGCAGGCGCCCGACTCCGGTCTCGACCCAGCGGTGGTGGGCGCGGTCGTGGCCGCCATGCACCGGGTAGCCGTCACCGACCTCGGCGTGTTGAACCCGTGGAATCACGAACCCGTGGGTGCCGACCGATGGGACCAGCTGGTCGAGCAGCTCCGGCAGGCGGGCGCGCCGTTTGCCGGCCGCTTGGCCGATCTGCGCGACGAGCTCGTCGCGCTGGAGTCCTGGATCGAGCCGCCCCGGACGGTGCGGACCTGTCACCGGGACCTATGGGCTGACAACCTCCTGCCGACCGCGGACGGCGGAGTGTGCGTCATCGACTGGGAGGACAGCGGGCCGGCTGATCCCAGCCAGGAGCTCGGATGTGTGCTCTTCGAGTTCGCTCGCTCCGACCCGGGCCGGGCCCGCGCTCTCACCGACGCGTACCGCGAGGCCGGTGGGCCGGCGGCGGTGACCCGGCGTGGAGACTTCTCGATGCTCATCGCGCAGCTCGGACACATCACGGAGATCGCGGCCGCCGACTGGCTCAGGCCGAACCCTCGCTCCCCGGACCGTGCCGACTCTGCCGCGTGGATCGGCGAAGTCTTCGACGAACCCCACACCCGCGAGCTCCTGGACAGTCTGTTGGAGGCAGTCGGTAGCGGTGGATGACGTCAGGCCCATTCCTGGAAGTCTTCGGAGCGAGATAGCTGCACGAAGGCTCCCTGCAGGTCGTCAGGAGGAACGATCGGTCGCCGCGCGGCAAGGTCGAACCAC
>DASVEH010000260.1:0-2052 GCA_036380655.1 Candidatus Limnocylindria bacterium
CCGACAGGAAGGGTGAGTCGGTGGTGAGGGGCAGCCCCTCGAAGACCTCTCGCCGGAGCAGCTTCATGGCGCAGTCGATGTCCCTGACCCGCAGGCCGAACAGCACGGACACGATGGCGTTGTAGGTCTTGGCGATGAAGATGCGGTGCGGTGGGTCGCGCCGCTTGATGCGATAGCCGATGACCGCGTCCACCGGTTTCTTCGGGTCATCCAGGCGCGCCAGCAGCCGCGACATCTCGCCCAGGTCGAACTGGAGGTCGCCGTCGCTGAAGCCGATCAGCTGGCCGCGCGCGTTCTCGAAGCCGGCGCGCAGCGCGCCGCCGTAACCCCGGTTCTCCTGGTGGTGGACCCGGACCCGTGGGTCGCCGGCGGCCAGTGCGTCGGCGAGCTCCGGCGTGCGGTCGGTCGAGCCGTCGTCCACCACGAGCACCTCGATCGAGCCGTCCACCAGCGAGCCGACCTCGTCGAGGGCGCGCCGCACCGTCTCGGCGACGTTCTCCTCCTCGTTGTAGGCGGGGAAGAAGAACGTCAGGCGCGGGCGGGCGGGATCGGTCATGAGGCTGGACCCTCGATCAGGAGGAGGCGCGTGAAACCGGGCAGGGTCGGCACCGTGCTCATCTCCCAGCGCGCGGTGACTTGCCTGCGCTCCCAGTCCGGCAGGACCACGTACACCGGGCGCTCGCCGTAATGGGCGCGGATCGCGTTGTTCATCGTACGGTACCCGTCGTCCAGGATGTCGCGCTCGTCGATGATGGTGATGTCGGGCCGCTCACCCAGGACCCAGCGGTGATGCCACAGCGGCGTGCTGTAGCTCCACCAGCTGACGATCACCGAGTTCGTCGGCACCAGCGCATGCACCGATGCGACCCAGGCGTCGGCATCGCGGTTCTGGCTCTGGTCGTGGGCCTCGTAGCCGGTCACGACCGAGGCCGCCGGCAGCAGCGCCCCGAGGCCGAGCACCAGCACTCCACCGAGCGAGGCGAGGACCCGCCTCGAGCCGAGGGTCGTCGCCAGCCTGCGGCCGACCTCGGCGACGGCCCCGGCGCAGGCGGTCGCGACCGTGGCCAGGGCGACTCCCAGCAGTGGCGCCAGGACGGCGATGGTGGGCATGTAGTAGCGGTCGATGTCTCCGTCGCGGAAGTTCATCGAGTAGAGGATGTTGCCGATCACGAAGAGGAGGAGCACCACGAAGGTGCCCATCGAGCGCGCGGCCACCACGGCTGCGCCGACCGCCACCATCAGCCAGCCGGGCGCCACGAACTGCGCCGCCAGGACCCGCTCGGCGTCGGCCCACTTCTGTGCGATGTCGGCCAGCGGCTCGCGGAAGTCGCGGAAGAGCCCGGCGAACTGCTCTGCGAACACCAGGTAGCGGAACCGCTCCCAGGTGTCCGGATGCGCGTAGAAGAGCGGCGGCGCCGGATCGGCGATGGCCCGGAGATAGATGTATGCGTAGAAGGCGACACCGATCGACAGCACGGCGGCGCATGCGGCGACGAGCCGCCATCGGCGCCACAGGTGCCGGTCGACGATGAGCAGCCAGGCCGCGATGCCGAAGGCGGTGAGCCCGACCAGCGGGTGCGCGCCGACGCCGAGACCGAAGGCCGCGGCGGCGGCCACCAGCCAGCGTCCGGCACGGGGCGTGCCGGCTGCCTCCGCGGCTCGCCAGCACATCAGCAGCCACACGATGAGGCCCACGAGCAGGACGTTCAGAGCATGGATGTCGGCGCGCGTCGCGTTCTCCCACGGCTCGGATGCGAATGCGAAGGCCAGCCCCGCCAGCCCGGCGGCTGCGGCGCGCAGCCAGCGATCACGCTCGGTGACGAGATGGCCGGTGATGACGACCACGAGGCCGGAGCAGATCGCGACGCAGACGCCGGAGAGCAGGTTCATGCGCCAGGCCACCTCTCCGAGCGGGAGCTGGCTCCACAGCCATCCGAGCATGGCGTACACCGGGAAGCCGGTCGGGTGGAAGATCGACAGCGTGGGCGGCACCGTCTGCGCCTCGCCCGTGTCCCAGAACCCGGTGGAGGGCAGCATGGTGCGGAGGTAGAT
>DASVEH010000261.1:0-2854 GCA_036380655.1 Candidatus Limnocylindria bacterium
CCGACAGCTCCTTGTTTTCGAGCACCTTGGCCAATGAGGCGCTCTCGGCGTTGAGCACCTTCCCGCGCAGCGGCAGGATCGCCTGCCGCGCGCGGTCGCGGCCCTGCTTCGCCGATCCGCCGGCCGAGTCGCCCTCGACGATGTAGAGCTCGGACCGGGCCGGGTCTCGCTCCTGGCAGTCGGCGAGCTTGCCGGGCAGGGAGAGGCCGTCGAGCGCGCCCTTCCGGATGACGAGATCGCGTGCCTTCCGGGCCGCCTCCCTGGCACGTGCCGCCGTGAGGCACTTCTCGATGATCCGCCGCCCGTCGGCGGGGTTCTCCTCGAGGTGCTGCACGATGCCTTCGGTCACCACGTTCTGGACGATGCCCTTGATGTCGGCATTGCCGAGCTTGGCCTTGGTCTGACCCTCGAACTGCGGGTCGGTCAGCTTGACGCTGATGACCGCCGTCAGGCCCTCGCGTACGTCGTCGCCCGAAAGGTTGGCCTCCTTCTCGCTCAGGGTGCTCGACTTGCGCGCCCACGTGTTGAGCGACGTGGTCAGCGCCGCCCGGAAGCCGGCCACGTGCGTGCCGCCGTCGACGGTGTGGATGTTGTTGGCGAAGGCGATGACGTTCTCGGCGAAGCCATCGTTGTACTGGAGCGCGACCTCGACGTTGGTGGAGCCGACCAGGCGCTCAACGTAGATTGGCCGCGCGTTGAGCACGTCACGGCGCCGGTTGAGGTGCCGGACGAAGCTCGTGACTCCGCCCTGGAAGAAGAAGTTCTTCTCGGTATTGGTGCGCTCGTCACGGAGGCGGATCCAGAGGCCCTTGTTGAGGTACGCCGACTCGCGCATCCGGGTGCTGATCATCTCCCAGCTGAAGTCGAGGGTCTCGAACATCTCCGGATCCGGCCGGAAGAAGGTGCGCGTGCCGTGCAGGCGCTTCCAGGCGGAATCGAGGCCGCGATTCGCCTCGGCCGCCCCGCCGGTCTGCTTGACCGGGCCCTGCGGCGCGCCGCGCACGAACTCCTGGACGTGGCGCTTGCCGTCGCGCAGCACCTCGACCCGCATCTCGGAGCTGAGCGCGTTCACCACGCTGACGCCGACGCCGTGGAGGCCACCGGAGACCTTGTATCCGCCGCCACCGAACTTCCCGCCGGCGTGGAGGACGGTCATGATCACCTCGAGGGCGCTCTTCCCGGTGCTGTGGCGGTCGACCGGGATGCCGCGACCGTCGTCCACGACCTCCAGCTTGCCATCCGCGTGGATGGTGACGTCGATGCGGGTAGCCTGGTTCGCCATCGCCTCGTCGATGCTGTTGTCGACGACCTCCCAGACCAGCTGGTGGAGGCCGCGCGCATCGGTCGAGCCGATGTACATGCCGGGGCGCTTGCGCACCGCCTGCAGGCCCTCGAGGACCTGGATGTTGGCAGCGGTGTAGCTCGACGACGCCTTACCGCGCGCCTTCGGGGCTCGTTCGACGGTCATGCTGGCGGGAGATCCTCGTGGTCGGGAGTGGCCGATGGGGTGGTGCCGCCGGCGGGTCCGGAGGCACCACGGGTGATGATCGAATAGAGCCGGTCGAGCTCCTCATCGGAGTAGAAGTCGATGACGAGGCGGCCGCCCCGGCGCGTCCGGACGATGCCAACCTTCGTGGCGAGCACGCCGCGCAGCTGTGCCTCGAGGTCCTGGAGGTCGTGGCTCAGGGCATTCGATCGCCTCGACGGCGCCTCGTCGCGCTTCCGTCGAACGAGCTCTTCCGTCTGGCGGACCGATAGCTGCCGTTCCAGGACGACGGTGAGGACCGCTCGCTGCAGCTCCGGAATGGTGAGCGCGGCCAGGGCGCGGCCGTGACCCTCGCTGATTCGGCCATCGACGATGGCCGCGCGCGTTTCGGGAGCGAGATCGAGGAGGCGGAGAGAGTTGCTGACGGCGACCCGGCTCTTGCCGACCTGGCGAGCCACCGCGTCGTGGGTCATCCCGAAGCGATCGATGAGCTCCTGGTAGGCGAGTGCGGTCTCGACGGCATTCAGGTCCTCTCGCTGGAGATTCTCGATGAGTGCCAGCTCGAGCGAGCTCTCGTCACCCGCGGAGTCGCGCACGACGGCGGGGATCGTCTCGAGCCCGGCCAGGCGGGCGGCACGCAGGCGCCGCTCGCCGGCGATGAGCTGATAGCCGCCGTCCGCGAGCTCACGCACGATGACCGGCTGCAGGACGCCGTGGACGGCGATCGATGCGGCCAGCTCACCGAGCTGTGCCTCGTCGAAGGCGGCGCGCGGCTGATCCGGATTGCGCTCGATGCGATGCAGCGCGACGTGCAGCACACCGTGCTGCTCGTCACGCCCCGGAATGAGCGCGTCGAGCCCGCGACCCAGCCCGAAGGCGCGTGAGCCGCGCGAAGGACTGCTAGCCACGCGCCACCACCTCGCCGGCAAGATCGCGATAGGCGTGAGCGCCCCGTGACGCGGGGTCGTACAGCGCAATGGGAAGGCCGGGGCTGGGCGCCTCGGAGAGACGGATGCTGCGCGGCACGACGGTCTCGTAGACGCTGCCGTTCATGTGCCGGCGCACCTCGGACGCGACCTGCGCCGAGAGGTTCGTGCGCGCGTCATACATCGTCAGCAGCACGCCATCGATCTCCAGTCGCGGGTTCAGGCCCTCGCGGACCCGTCGGATCGTGTTCACCAGCTGGCTCAGGCCCTCCAGGGCGTAGTACTCGGTCTGTATCGGGATCAGCACGCCGTCCGCTGCGGTCAGCGCGTTCAGTGTCAGAAGGCCCAACGAGGGCGGGCAGTCGATCAGCACGCGCTCGTAGCGGCCGTTCAGCTCGGCGAGGGTTGCCGTCAGCCGGCGCTCGCGCGCCGTGATGCCGAC
>DASVEH010000262.1:0-3153 GCA_036380655.1 Candidatus Limnocylindria bacterium
GCCTTCAGCACCCCGATCGGCCTGCTCCTGTGGGGCGCCAACCACATCGGCGAGGAGCCGATCGGCTACGGAGGCGGTGGCAACGGCATCAACCCGCTGTCGCGCGTCGGGGAGTGGATCCGCAATCTGTTCCCGGGGTGACGTCGTCTCGCCCCGGCGTCATGCGCAGCTGCGCATCGGTGTGAGTGCCGGCCATCCAGGACGCCGAGGGGAGCGCCGCCATCCGGCCAGCGCTCCGGCGAGATGGAGGGTCGGCGGATGCCACGACACGGACGGGTTCGTGGACAAGGGTACGTGCCCGTCCACCGCATGATGAAGATCTGTGGATAACTCGCCGGGGCGATGTGGAAAAAAACGCCGACGGCGCCACGGCGGGGTCGGTAGAATCGGTCAAACCCGCGAGCCCCGGGTTTTGCCAGCCCCATAGTCGCCGCAGGGAGACACCGATGCCGCTCCGGTCCGATTCCGAGAACTTCGCTCTCATCAAGGTCATCGGCGTCGGTGGCGGCGGGAGCAATGCCGTCAACCGGATGATCCGGGCCGAGATGATGGGCGTCGAGTTCATCAGCGTGAACACCGATGCCCAGGCTCTCCTCCAGAGCGACGCGCCGCACAAGATCCGCATCGGCGACAAGATGACGCGCGGCCTCGGCGCCGGCGCCGACCCGAACGTGGGGCAGCGCGCCGCGGAGGAGGACAGCGAGAAGATCTACGAGGCGCTCAAGGACGCCGACATGATCTTCATCACCGCGGGCATGGGCGGTGGGACCGGTTCGGGCGCGGCACCGGTCATCGCGGAGATCGCGAAGGACCTCGGGGCGCTGACGGTCGGCGTCGTGACCAAGCCGTTCTCGTTCGAGGGCATGCGACGCAAGCTGGTGGCAGAGCAGTACACCGAGCTCCTCAAGGAGAAGGTGGACACGCTCATCACCATCCCCAACGATCGCCTGCGCGAGGTGGTCGACAAGAAGACCTCGATCGTGGACGCGTTCCGCGTCGTCGACGACGTGCTGCGCCAGGGCGTCCAGGGCATCAGCGACCTGATCACCGTGCCCGGCCTCATCAACCTCGACTTCGCAGACGTGAAGACGATCATGCGCGAGGCCGGCAGCTCGATGATGGGCATCGGCATGGGGACCGGCGAGAACCGCGCCGTGGATGCGGCCAAGGCCGCCGTCATGAGCCCGCTGCTCGAGGTGAACATCACCGGCGCGCGCGGCATCCTCTTCAACGTCACCGGCGGCAGCGACCTCGGTCTGTTCGAGGTCAACGAAGCGGCCGAGGTGATCAAGGAGGCGGCCGATCCGGAGGCGAACATCATCTTCGGCACCGTCATCGACGATCGGATGCGCGACGAGGTCAAGGTCACCGTCATCGCCACCGGATTCGACTCGTCGCGGAAGGCGAAGCCGTCCAAGTACACGGCGGAGGCGGCCGGCGGCGTCGAGCAGAGCCTCGACGAGCGCAGCCGCGAGATCCTCGCCGAGATCGAGCGCGATCGCGAGCAGCGCCAGGCCCTCGAGGACCAGATGGGCACAGAGTCACCGTTCGCCCGTCCGACGGAGCGGGAGGCGACGGAGGTCCGCCCCGCCGAGCGCCAGCCGGTGCCGGTGCGACCGGCGAGCCTGGAGCGTCCCTCCTATGGCGAGACCGACCTCGACATCCCCAGCTTCCTGCGCCGCAAGAACGACTGAGCCGATACGGGCGACGCGCCCGTCGCCACCCCGATGAGCCCTGGCCGCCCGGCCGGGGCTCCCTCGCGCCCGCCTGACTGGATGACGCCGCGAATCCTGCCACGATAGGCGCGCGATGGAACCCACGGACGTCGAGCAGCCGAGCGCCGAGCGGATCCGGGAGCGGCACGACCGTCTGCTCGCGAGCCTCCGCGACGCTGCCGAGGCGAACGGCCACGACCCGGACCGGCTGCGGATCATTGGCGTGACCAAGACGCATCCGGTCGAGGTGGCTCGGGCGGCGCTCGAGGCGGGCATCGCCCGTCTCGGGGAGAGCCGCGTGCAGGAGGCCGAGCCGAAAATCGCGTCCCTGCCGGAGGCGGAGTGGCACTTCATCGGGCGCCTCCAGTCGAACAAGGCACGCCGGGCCGTCCGCGGCTTTTCGTTCATCCACTCGATCGATTCGCTCGACCTTCTGGACCGGGTCCTCGGGCATGCCGCGGACGAGGAGGCCCATCCGCGCCTGCTGCTCCAGGTCAACGTGAGCGGCGAACGGAGCAAGGCCGGCCTCCGGCCGGAGGATCTGCTCGCCGCGCGCCTGCCGGCGGAGGTTATCGGCCTCATGACCATGGCGCCGATGGGCGCGCCGGCGGCCGAGGCGCGGGCCGTCTTCGGCCGGCTCCGTGACCTGCGTAATCGCGTGGAGCAGGCGTCCGGGATCGGCCTGCCGGAGCTGTCGATGGGCATGAGCGCGGATGCCGAGGCGGCGGCGGCGGAGGGTGCGACGCTCGTCCGCATCGGCACCGCCCTGTTCGGCCCGCGGGACGAGACGCTGTATTCTCTCCGGCGATGACCACCGTGCTCGTCACCTTCATCCAGCTCCTGGCGACGGTGCTCTGGTTCCTGCTGATCGCCCGCGTCGTCCTGAGCTGGACCAATCCGCGCGGTGGCGGGGGACTGGTGGCGTTCGTCTACCAGGCGACCGAGCCGATCCTCGCCCCGATCAGGCGCGTGCTGCCCCCAACGGGCGGCATCGACTGGTCGCCGCTCGTCGCGATGCTCATCCTGGGCGTGATCGTCCGCGTCGCCGTCCGTCTCTGACGCATCGGCTGCGTGATGGCCGTGATCGACCCTGCCGGCCGATTGATGGTGCCCGCGGGCGACGGCTATACTGCGACCTCCTCGATGGGCGATTGGCTCAGTCGGTTAGAGCGCACGGTTCACATCCGTGAGGTCACTGGTTCGAATCCAGTATCGCCCACCATCTCTCCTCTCCTGACCGGCTCCTGAGCCGATGCGGGTCGTCCTCACCACCGAGTCGTACCTGCCGTATGTGTCCGGTGTCACGATCTCGGTCGACGGCCTGGCTCGCGGCCTTCGCGCCCGCGGCCACGACGTGCTCGTCGTCGCACCGCGGCCCGCTGCCGGCGCGCCCGCAGCCGAGGGCGGGGCCAGCGGGCCCGCGCCGCGGATGGCGTGG
>DASVEH010000263.1:0-3677 GCA_036380655.1 Candidatus Limnocylindria bacterium
GCTCGACACCCAGCCGGTCCTGCACACCGGCGACGAAGGAGTCCCGGTTCTCGACGTCACGCATCGCGGAGGTGGCAACGAAGCGCACCTGCTCGGCACCTGTCTCGCGTACGACCTGGGCATAGGTCTCGCACGCGGCGAACGTGCGCGCCAGCGCGGCCTCTGACAGCCGTCTGGTGCGTTCGACGCCCTCGCCGAGCAGGACGATCTCCATCCGCCGGTCGACCTCGCGCAGAGACCCGCCCACGGGGTCGAGTTCCGCGACGAGCAGCCGGATCGAGTTGGTGCCGCAGTCGATGGCGGCGACGGTTGTCACAGGAACGTCACTCCCCCACGCACGAGCCGGATCGCCACCAGTCGGGCAGCGCAGCCACGGCCTCGTCGCCGAGAGGGTTCGCACCCTCGCCCTCGGCGAGCGAGTGCGCGACCAGCACGTGCAGGCACTTGACCCGGTCCGGCATGCCGCCGGCCGTGACGCCGCTGATCTCCGGGACGGCTTCGACGGCCTCGCGGGCGGCCAGGTAGCGCTCGTGGGCCGCGCGGTAGGCCGCTCGCAGCTCCTCGTCCGCGGCGAGCCGGTCGGTCATCTCGCGCATCATGCCCTCCGCCTCGAGGGTGCCGACCGCGCCGGCCGCCTTCGGGCAGGTGAGGTAGTAGAGCGTCGGGAACGGCGTGCCGTCCGGCAGCCGCGGAGCCGTCTCGACGACGTCGGGCGCGCCGCACGGGCAGCGGTGCGCGACCCGGCGCACTCCGCGCGGCTCCCGGCCGAGCTGCTCGGCGATCGCCGCGAGGTCGGCGGCGTCGGTCACGTCAGCCCTTGCCCGCGGCCTCGACGCTGTGCCAGAGGTCGGCGAACCACGGGCTGCGCTCCACGTCGACCGGCACCTTGCGGACGACGCCGTCCGGTGCCGGCGCCTCGTCGGCCTCCAGCACGACGTAGGAGATCTCGCCCGGCATCACGTAGTGCAGGCGCTCCCGGGCCTGCGCCTCGACGTAGGCGGGGTCGCGCCACCTGTCGCGGGCCTTCTCCAGCTCAGCCACCCGCTGCTCCTGGGCCGCGACCTCCGTGCGCAGCTCGCCGATGTCGCTGCGCTGCGCGAGGTACTCCCGCAGCGGGTAGGCCAGCGAGATCGCGAGCATGCAGACGACGAGCGCGAGCATGGCGGCGCGGCCGGTCAGGTTGGGGCGGCCACGCCGGGCGACGTCATCCGCGGCAGCATCGGCGTCGCCGGGCGGTCTGCCGTTGGGTGTGGGTGCTCGCACGGGCCGGGTGTCCTGCCTCAGCCGCCGTGCCGCGGGAAGGCGGCACGACCGGCGTAGCGTGCCGCGTCGTCGAGCTCCTCCTCGATGCGCAGCAGCTGGTTGTACTTCGCGACGCGCTCCGAGCGAGCGGGAGCCCCTGTCTTGATCTGACCGCAGTCGGTGGCCACGGCCAGGTCGGCGATCGTCGTGTCCTCGGTCTCGCCGGACCGGTGGCTCATCATGCAGCGGTAGCCGCTGCGGTGCGCCATCGACACAGCGTCGAGCGTCTCGGTCACCGTGCCGATCTGGTTGACCTTCACGAGCAGGGCGTTGGCGGTCGACTCGCGGATGCCTCGGTCCAGCCGCTCCGGGTTGGTGACGAAGAGGTCGTCACCGACGATCTGCACCCGGTCGCCGAGCTGGTCGGTGAGGGCCTTCCAGCCGGGCCAGTCCTCCTCGCTCATGGGGTCCTCGATGGAGACGAGCGGGTAGGCGTCGAGCAGCTCGGCGTAGTAGGCAGCCATCTCCTGCGACGACCTCTTGACGCCCTCGAAGGTGTAGGTCTCGCTCGAGGTGTCGTAGAACTCGGTGGCGGCGACGTCGAGGGCCAGTCCGATGTCGTCGCCGAGCCGGTAGCCCGCTCTCTCGACGGCGACCGCGATGAGGTCCAGCGCCTCCCGGTTGTTCGGCAGGTCGGGGGCGAAGCCGCCCTCGTCACCCAGGCCCGTGGCCAGGCCGCGCTCCTTGAGCACCGACTTGAGGGAGTGGTAGACCTCGGCGCCCCACTGCAGCGCCTCGCGGAACGTCGCGGCTCCGATCGGCGCGACCATGAACTCCTGGACGTCGACCCCGGTGTCGGCATGGGCGCCGCCGTTGAGGATGTTCATCATCGGTACGGGCAGCAGGTGAGCGTTCGGGCCACCGACGTAGCGGAACAGCGGCAGCTCGGCGGACTCGGCGGCCGCCCGGGAGACGGCGAGCGAGACACCGAGCAGGGCGTTGGCCCCCAGCCGCGACTTGGCCGGCGTGCCGTCGAGGTCGATCAGCGTCTGGTCGACGAGCCGCTGCTCGCTGGCCTCGAAGCCGACCAGCGCCGGGCCGATCTCGTCCAGGACGCCGATGACGGCCTTCTCGACGCCCTTCCCGCCGTACCTCTTCGGGTCACCGTCGCGCAGCTCGACGGCCTCGAACTGGCCGGTGCTCGCGCCGCTCGGGACCGCTGCGCGGGCGATGGTGCCGTCGTCCAGGGCCACCTCCACCTCGATCGTGGGGTTGCCGCGCGAGTCGAGGATCTCGCGGGCGCCGACGGCGTCGATGCTCGCCACGGTGGGCTCCTTCGGTCCGTGCAGTCAGTACGGGTGGGAGGCAGGCCCGCCCAGGCTACCGGCGCGCCGCCGACCTGGGCCTGACCGCCTCGCCCCGCCACCCACCCGACCGGAGATGATCACCGGACCGTGATCGATGCCTCAGAGGCCGAGCAGGGTGCGCAGGTGCCTCGCGGGCGGGGACCCGTGGGCGAGCATCGCGTCGTGGCGCTCGCGCAGGGTCGCCGTCGGCCGAGCGGCGGTCAGGTCCCGGGCGAGGTCGCGGACTTCCATGTACCCGACGAAGTAGGTCGAGAGCTGGGCGCTGGAGAGCAGCGCGCGCCGCCACTTGCCAGCCGCCTCCCCCTCCTCCTGGTGGCCGCGTCCCATCATCAGCCGCATCGCCTCGTCCTCGGTCATCCCGTGCGCGTGGACGCGCGCGTCGAGGATGGCGTTGATCGTCATGCGCAGCTGCATCTTGAGCTGCTGCATCCGTAGTGCCTCGGTCAGTCCCTCGTCCGCCCGGTAGCCCTCTCCCGCCATCAGCTCCTCGGCGTAGACCGCCCAGCCCTCGACGAACGAGCCGCTCCACAGTGCCTTGCGGACCGGCACCTGCGACGAGTAGCGCGCGTTATGTGCGAGCTGCTGGACGTGGCCGGGCATCGCCTCGTGCACGGTCAGGTTGTGCACCATGTGCGCGTTGTACTCGCGGAAGAACGACGTCACCCGGTCCGGCGTCCAGTCCGCGGGCGTCGGAGACACCGCGAAGTACGTCGGCAAGGTCTCCGTCTCCAACGGCCCGGGCGGGTCGCAGTACGCCACCGCCACGCCCCGGTGGATCTCCGGCATCACGATGATCTCGACCGGGTCGTCGTGGACGGTGACCAGGTGGCGCGCCCGGACGAACTCGGTCGTGTCCGTCAGCGCCTGCTCGCACAGCCCGACGATGGTGTCGTCGTCGACGACCCCGTCCGTGGCCAGACGGTCGAGCACCCGGCGCACCTGTCCCTCGCCGGCGCCGCCGTCGAGACGTGCCGCCGTCTCGGCAATGAGCTCCTCCACGCGCTCCAGGTCGCTCTCCGCCCGGGCGAGCACGGCGTCCGCGTCGCTCCCGGCGTCGAGGGTGAGCGC
>DASVEH010000264.1:0-2133 GCA_036380655.1 Candidatus Limnocylindria bacterium
GGCGAACGAGATGATCGCGCGCGCCAACAAGATCGCCGAGGACACCCGCAACGAGATCCTCACCGACGCCCGCGCCGAGGCGGAGAAGGTCTCGACGCGTGCCCGCGAGGAGATCGTGGCCGAGAAGGAGAAGGCGATGGCCGAGATCCGCGGCCAGGTCGCCGAGCTTGCGCTGGCCGCCGCCGGCAGGCTGGTCCGCAGCGAGATGGACGGCCCGACCCAGCGGCGCCTCGTCGAGGAGTTCCTCGCCGAGGTCGAGCCGGCCACGCCGTCCCGAAGCTGATTCGATGGCACGACGCGAGACCGCCGCCCGTCGCTACGCCGACGCGGCCTTCGAGATCGGCCGCGATGGCGGCACGCTCGAGACGTGGGAGCGCGACCTCGCCGCGCTGCGCGCGGCACTGAGTGATCCGCAGCTGCGACGCCTGGTCGAGCACCCCGCCATCCCGTTCGCGGAGAAGGAGAAGGTGCTCACCCGCGTCGTGTCCGGCGTATCGCCCGAGCCGCTCAACCTGGCGCTGCTCATGATCCGCCGCGGCCGCCCGGGCGCGATCGACGCCATGGTCGACCGATTCGGCGAGCTCGTCCGCCGCGAGCGCGGCATCTCGCTGGCGGAGGTGCGCACCGCGCTCCCGCTGGACGAGGCGCAGCGGGACGCGGTGGCGGAGCGTCTGCGCGCGCTCACCGGCGACCGGATCGAGATCAACGAAGTGGTCGACGAATCGCTGATCGGCGGGCTCAGCGTCCGCATCGGCGACCGGCTCTACGACGCAAGCGTGCGCAGCCGCCTCGAGCGCCTGCGCGCCCGGCTGACCGCCGTCTAGGTAGGAAGGATATCCATGGCGATTCGATCCGACGAGATCACGTCGATCATCCGCAGCGAGATCAAGGGATTCGACGAGGGCGCCGATGTCAGTGGCGTCGGCACCATCGTCGAGGTGGGCGACGGGATCGCCCAGGTCTACGGCCTGTCCGGCGCGCTGGCGCAGGAGCTGCTCGAGTTCCCGAACGGGATCATGGGCATGGCCTTCAACCTCGAGGAGGAGACGGTCGGCGCGCTGATCCTGGGCGACTACACCTCGCTCGCCGAGGGCGACCAGGTCAAGACCACCGGCCGCATCGTCGAGGTGCCGGTCGGTGACGCCCTCATCGGTCGGGTGGTGAACCCGCTCGGCGAGCCGCTGGACGGCAAGGGGCCGATCGATACGACGAAGACGCGGCCGATCGAGCGCATCGCGCCCGGCGTCATCGTGCGCCAGCCCGTCGACACGCCGGTGCAGACCGGCATCAAGGCCATCGACAGCATGATCCCGATCGGCCGCGGCCAGCGCGAGCTGATCATCGGAGACCGGCAGACGGGCAA
The DNA here is from genome assembly GCA_036380655.1 of Candidatus Limnocylindria bacterium. Classification (GTDB taxonomy): domain Bacteria; phylum Chloroflexota; class Limnocylindria; order QHBO01; family QHBO01; genus JACDBZ01. Next base: position 1,364 of record DASVEH010000264.1, read on the forward strand.
GACGGCGATCGCCATCGACACGATCATCAACCAGAAGGGGCAGGACCTCATCTGCATCTACGTCGCCATCGGCCAGAAGCAGTCGACCGTGGCCCAGGTGGTGGCCCAGCTCGAGGAATCGGGTGCCATGGAGCACACGATCGTCGTATTCGCCGGCGCGTCCGACCCCGCTCCGCTCCAGTACCTGGCGCCCTACGCCGGTGTCGCCATGGGCGAGGAGTTCCTCGACAACGGCCGCGACGCGCTGTGCGTGTACGACGACCTGAGCAAGCACGCCTGGGCCTACCGCCAGGTCTCGCTGCTCATGCGCCGCCCGCCCGGCCGCGAGGCATTCCCGGGCGACATCTTCTACTCGCACTCCCGCCTCCTGGAGCGCGCCGCGCGCCTGAACGAGGAGAACGGCGGCGGGTCGCTGACCGCGCTGCCGATCATCGAGACGCAGGCCGGTGACGTATCGGCCTACATCCCGACCAACGTGATCAGCATCACCGACGGCCAGATCTTCCTGCAGTCGGACCTCTTCAACCAGGGACAGCGCCCGGCCGTGAACGCCGGCATCAGCGTCTCGCGGGTGGGAGGAGCGGCCCAGATCAAGGCCATGCGCCAGGTCGCCGGCAAGCTGCGCATCGACCTTGCCCAGTACCGTGAGCTGGCCGCCTTCGCGCAGTTCAGCTCGGACCTCGACAAGGCGACGCGCGACCAGCTGACCCGCGGCGAGAAGACCACCGAGATCCTGAAGCAGCCGCAGTATCAGCCGCTTCCGGTGGAGA
>DASVEH010000265.1:0-6005 GCA_036380655.1 Candidatus Limnocylindria bacterium
GAGCAGCGGGATGACAGCGCCGACGACCGTCGCCGTCGTGCGACCCATCTTCGTGGGCCCGGTCGCGGCCACGATCCCCCAGGCGATCAGGGCGCCAATGGCGAGCGCCACCGCCAGGACGCCGAGCAGGCCGATGCGCTCCGCCGCGAACAGGGCTCCCGTCCCGAGGCCGACCAGCAGGAGCACCGCGAGGTTGATGCCGGCCAGCATGAGGAAGAAGCGACCCCAGAATCCCTCCCCTGCGGTCTGGTCCGGGTCTGGCGCATCGAGCATCGCCCAGGTGGCGTCGATCGCCGCGCGCTCGTGCCCCGCGTCGAGGAGCTGCTGCGTGATCGCCTCACGCGTGTACGTCCTGCGGTTGGCGCGGATGAAGTCGGCGATCTTCGGATCCATCGGTCAGCCTCCTCGGGCGACTGCAGGTTCGGGTACGGGGAGCCGGTAGGCGCCCGCGCGAACGCGCCGGGCGAAGTGGACGACGAGCAGCACGACCAGCGGGATGAGGACGATCTGCGGGCCGGTCAATCCCCACGCCTGCACCTCGTTACCGCGCACGAACTCGACGCCGAAGCGGAAGAGGCCGTAGGCGAGCAGATAGGCCTTCAGCGTGTCACCGCGAACAGGGAGCAGCGGCCCGCGCGCGGCGATGAGCCCGAACGCGAGGCCCTGGAAGCCGATCTCGTAGAGCATGCTGGGGTGCATCGGCCCGTCGCAGCCGGGACATCGCGGGAAGGCGGCCGCGGCCTCGGGCGAGACGGTCATGCCCCACGGCAGGTCGGTGGGGGTCCCCAGCGGGAGCTCGCTCAGGAAGCAGCCAACCCGCCCGATCGCGAGCGCCAGCGGGATGGCGGCGGCGTAGTAGTCGCCGGTCGAAAGCGTGTAGCCCAGCGCGCGTTTGCTGAGTACGATCGCGAGGTACCCGCCCGCCAGCCCGCCGATGATGCTGCGCGGCCCGTGGGTAATCACATAGGTGAGCGGCAGGTTCGCCGCCTGCACCTCGTCGAGGACCTCCCAGCTGGTGAGCAGCCTCGCGCCGATGGCGCCGCCGGCGATCGCGGCCACGCTGATGAGCACGATCCTGCCGTCCAGCACGCGATCCCGCCGCAGGGCGCGGTAGTAGAGGGCCAGCCCGGCGAGGATGCCGGCGATCGTGAAGAAGTCGTGGGTGTAGAGCGTGACGGGACCGATCTGAACGAGGATCGGAGCCATGACTACACGCTCGGGACCGCGAGGGGCGTCCGCCCAACCGGCATGCGCGGATCATAGGCGCTGCGTGAAGCTGTCCCGCCGCAAGTTCGCGCGGTAATACCTTCGAGCGCGACAGTCCCCACTCAGAAGGTGGATAAGTGGGTCGACATCGGCGGGACAATGGAAGGCAGCGGACGGGACCCGTCCGCGCGAACCGAGAGGGCGCCTCGCCGGCCGGCAGGAGGCGCGCGATGGCGCCAGAGGAGGTGCCGATGCAGTGGTTCATCGTCGAAGCTGCGAACAAGCCGGGTGAGTTCGCGCGCCACGCGGACGAGATCGCGCAACGCGGGATCAACCTGTCGAACGTGGTCTGCCTCGGGATCGGCGACCGGGGAGGTGCCGCATTCCATGCGACCGACGAAGCGGGTCTGAGGTCGGCGTTGAACGACGCCGGGATCGGCTATCGCGAGGTATCGGTCGTTCCGACGAAGCTCGAGGATAAGCCGGGCACCATCGCCGATGCGGCCCGTCGCCTCGGCGATGCCGGCGTCAACATCGAGCTCCTTGCGCCGATGGGGATGGAAGGCAACAAGGTCACCGTGGCGATCGGCGTCGACAACGTGGAGATGGCGCGCACCGCCCTGGGCGAGCTGACCTCCCAGACCGCGACCGCGGGCGCCCCCCGCTGATCGGGGTGACTGCCTGACCGTACCGCGCCGCGTTCCTGCCCACGGCGCGGGGCGGTCGTGCCAGCTGTCTCTCAGACTTGGGGACCCGCTGCAGCCTTGAGCTTGCGCCAGCCGCCGGCGCGGTTGTGCGCGATGACCTCGCGGAACATTGCGAGCAGCGCGGGTCGATTGAGCGGCTCACCCTGCCGAATGCTGATCTGTCGCCCGGTCGCGTTCTCGTGCCCGTGGGTGATGATGCCCTCGGGATCGGACACGAGCGGGTCGTAGAGGAACACGTTCACGTGATCCTTCGCCGCCAGGAGCGCGGCGATGTTGCCGTCCAGCACGAAGTAGGGCTGGACCGAGCGCTTGATCGTCTCGATCACCCCCGCGTCGGCCTCGTGGACGATCTCGCGCACCTCGCGGCAGATCGCCTGCTGCCACGCCGGCAACGCGTCGATGTACTCGTCCACCCGCGGATCCACTTCGTAGGCCATCGGCTCACCTCGATGCATGGTTGTCGGATGCTGAAGATAGGACCACGATCGAGCGCGAAGCTCATCGAAGAGGAGACGGCCGTGCAGACCATCGGCATCGTGCTCAACGTGGACAGCGCGCAGGCAGAGGACTTCGAGCGCGGGTTTCGGGCGGAGGAGGCGCCGATCTGGGCGGACCTCCACGCCCGCGGGCTGCTGGTGATGGCGACCCTGACCCGGCTCGACATCAGCACGAAGAAGACCGATGGCGCCGTGCAATACCTGGTCGTCGCGATCTTCGCGACCGATGAAGGCCACCACGTCCACGACAACGATCCCCGCTTCGAGGCCTGGAACAAGCGCGCCGATACGTTCCAGATCGCCGATCCGTACGTGTTCGGCGGCGACACCGTCGTAAACGTCGGCCCCTGAGCCCTTCAGCTCGATCTATCGACCGAGACCTTTCGGTCGCCGATCACCCGGCGCGCAACCCGCGACGTACAATCCGGCGACATCGGAAGATTGCACCCCCGAGCGTGCCAACCGCACATGGAGGAGAGGCCATGAGAACCGCCGCTTGGTTCTTCGTGATGACGCTCGCGCTGGCGGCCTGCACGCCCGCCGGGGACGGCGCAAGCCCGGGGGACGGCGCGCCGCAGGGAAGCGGTGGCGACGGTGAGACCGTCGAGGGCAGCGTCCGGGTCGCACTCGGCGACATCGAGGGCGTCGAGACGCTCAACCTGCTCATCGCGCTGGAGCGAGTCCGCGAGCGGGGCATCGACGTCGAGCTGACCGAGTTCGCCGAGGAGGACCTCGCTGCCGAGGCCGTGCTGGGCGGGCAGGCCGACGTCACCTTGGGCGCACCGTACGCCGTGATCCAGGAGACCGGCGCGCCGATTCGGATCATCTGCCAGCTCCAGACGCTCCGATTCTTCGCGATCGCCGACGCCGAGGCGTACCCGGACTGGCAGGCGCTGGACGGCGAGACGTTCACCGTTCACTCGCGCGGCTCCGGCACCGAGGCCATGGCGCTGCTGGTCCAGCAGGAGGAGGGCATCGAGTTCGGCGAGATCAGCTACGTGACCGGCGCGGAGGTGCGGGCGACCGCGCTCCTGCAGGGCAACGTGCGAGCCACCTTCCTCGACATCCCGAACTGGAACTTCGTCCAGGACGAGGCGCCGGACCGATTCCACGAGCTGCCGTTGCCGGACATCGGCGCCACGGACGAGGCGTTCGTGGCGAACACCGAGTGGCTCGCGGCGAACCAGGAGGTCGCCCAGGTGCTGCTCGAGGAGACGCTGAACACCTGGAACTCGATCATCGAAGACCCCAACTTCGCCGCCGAGGAGCGTGAGCGGCTCGGCCTGGCCGAGGATCTTGAGCCGGAGCTCGAGGAGCAGATCGTCCCGTACTACGAGCAGGCCGGCGCCGAGGGGGTGTTCGCCACCGATTGCGGCGGCGAGGAGGCGGCCCGGACCGACTTCGAGTTCTACAGCCTCGTCGAGCAGGTGGAGGGCGATCCGGCCAGCCTGAACGTCGAGGACTTCTGGGATCTCGGGCCGCTGGAGGGCGCGCTCGAGGCGGCGGGCTCCAACTGAGCCCGAGGGCATCGCGGCGGTGACCGGCAGCGGCCTCGCCGCACCGGCCGTCGGCGCCGGCCGCCGTCCCGGTGCGTGGGGCGGGTTACCGCGCGCGGCGCGCACCTGGTTGCTGCGCGCCGGATCGGTCGTGGCGGTCCTCGCGGTCTGGGAGTTGGGCGGCCGAATTCCGGTCGCCCTCACCTTCCCGACGTTCACCGCCACGGCCGGGGCCTTCGGCGGCATGCTGGCCGATGGAACGTTCGCCGGCGCCTACGCCGAGACCATCGGTCCCCTGCTGGTCGGCGTTGCGCTCACCGCCATCGGTGGCGTGGCGGCCGGCGTGGCGATGGGCCTGTCGCCGAAGGCCGAGTGGCTCGGCGTGCCGGTCTTCGTCATCCTCCAGGCGGCCCCCTCGGCCGCCATCATCCCGCTCATTACCTTCATCTACGGCATCGGCTTCGCCGCCAAGGTGTTCGCGGTCATCCTCTTGAGCACGCCGGTCATCGTCCTTAACTCGTATCGGGGCATCCGAAACACACCGGTCTCCCTCGTGGAGATGAGCGAGGCCTTCCTGGCCAGCCGATGGCAGCGGATCTGGAAGGTGATCCTTCCGGCCGCCAGCGGCCTCATCTTCGCTGGACTTCGCCTCGGGCTGGCGCAGGGCTTCACCGGTGCCGTGCTGGCCGAGCTGCTCATCACGCCGACGGGCGTCGGTGACCTCATCACCTTCTACCGCTCGCAGGCCGAGTACGACCACATGTACGCGGCCATCCTGTCCATCATCGTCGTCGCCAGCGTGACGATCACGCTGCTCGCGCGCCTCGAACAGCGCGTCTTCCGCCCGGAGCTTCGCACGCCATGACCGATACCGCCGCCACCCATTCGACCCCCGCGACGGAACCCGCGGTCCGGGTGCAGGGACTCACGAAGGACTTCCCCGGAGGCACCCGCGCCCTGGAAGGCGTCACCTTCGACGTGCCGGCCGGCGAGCTGACGAGCCTCATCGGCCCGAGCGGCTGCGGCAAGACGACGACGCTCAAGATCGTGGCCGGGCTGATCCCCGCGACGTCCGGAGCGGTCATCGTCAACGGGCATCCGGTCACCGGCCCGGGACCGGAGCGCGCCTTCGTCTTCCAGGACTTCGCACTGCTGCCCTGGGCGACCGTCCTGCGCAACGTCGCCTTCGGGCTCGAGCTGCGGGGCGTGCCGAAGGCCGAGCGCGAGGCGACGGCGCGCGAGTACATCGCCAAGGCGAACCTGGGCGGATTCGAGCACCACTACCCGCACCAGCTTTCCGGGGGCATGCGTCAGCGGGTCGGGCTGGCCCGGGCCCTGGCCGTCGATGCCGACATCCTGCTCATGGACGAGCCGTTTGCCTCGGTCGACGAGCAGATCCGGCGAGCGTTCCAGGAGGACCTGCTGCGGCTGCTGAGCGAGGAGCGCAAGACGGTCCTCTTCGTGACCCACTCGATCGAGGAGGCGGTCTACGTCAGCGACCAGATCGTGATCCTCACCCGTGGACCGGGCCGCGTCTCGAACGTGGTCCGCCCGCAGATCGCGCGCGACGGCACGCCGGACGAGATCCGCCGCAACCAGGGCTACCTGGACGCGGTCGAGGCGCTGTGGGCCGACCTGCGCGGCTACGTGGAGGAGGACATGCGTGCACCCGAGGGAGCGCCATGACCATCGCCGGCCGCCGCGTCCCGATGGCGCTCTCGCTGCTGGTCTGGTTCGTCCTGTGGGAGCTGGTCGGCCGGACCGAGCTCGTATTCCTGATCCCTCCCTTCACGAGCGTGCTCGGCGCCATCGGGCCGGTCGTCACCTCCAGCCGCTTCGGCGATGCCGCCGTCGTCACCTTCCAGGCGTTCGGCATCGGCATGGCGCTCGCGCTGGCGGTCGGCATCGGCGTGGGCTTCCTGATGGGCCGGGTGAAGGCCATCGGCGAGCTGATGGGGATGTGGGCGAACATCTTCGAGAGCTCACCGCTGACGGCGATCGTGCCCGCGCTGATGGCGCTGCTCGGCTTCGGATTGCCGACGATGATCGTCACCGTCTTCCTCTTCAGCGTCTGGGTCATCGCGCTCGACACCCAGGTC
>DASVEH010000266.1:0-3367 GCA_036380655.1 Candidatus Limnocylindria bacterium
CAGCAGCGGCGGCTGCGGCGAGCGAATGGTCGCCGGTGCGATGGTGTGGTCGCCGTAGCGTCGGCACCCGACATGGATGTGGCAACGACGACGACACCGGGCATCTTCGATCGCGCCGGTCGCCGCGTGCTGGCTGGCCGAGACCCGGTCGTACGACACCGGATTCGTAGGAGCGCTCGAAGGTTGGTCCGCGCCGGCTACGCCGATGAACCGCCGGCTCACGAGGTCGCTCGGGTGGCGCTGGCGCGCAGCCTGTTCCTTCAGCGGGAGATCCGGCGCGCCGCTCGATCTCGTTCCAACGAAGCCGCGGTGTCGCTGTCCCGGTCGGCGCTCGAATCGTGCTTCCTCGGCCTGTACTGCCTGTTCGACCCTGACGCCGAGGAGCAGGTCGATCGAGCCGTCGCTCGCTCGCTCAAGGTCGTCCTGGCGGCGCCTGTTGCCCCGTTCATGTCGCACGAAGAGCTTGGCGCTGCCTTGAGGGAGCAGTTCGGCAGCGATCGACCTCTGGACGTCTGGTCGATGATCGACAAGACGGTGAAGGCCGGCGGTCCGGAACAGCTGGTCCCGTTGTACCGCACCTTCTACGACCCGACCTCCAATCTCTACGTGCACGCCAGCCCGCTCGGGCTACATCGCCATCGCCGGCGGTTAGCCGATCACCCACGGGTCCGTCCCCGCCCGCTGATCGGCACGCGCACAGCGGTTCACATCGGTGATGTCTCAGTTGGGCTGCTGGCGGGTGAGATCGCTCGTGCCGGCGGACGTGATGCCGGCGAGTTCGAGTCCTACTTCGACGTTCACCGGGATCGCATGTGGTCTGCGCTCCCACGGTTCATCCTGATGATGCCGATCCGTCTCGGAGTGCTCAGCCCACTGCGAGGTGCCGTGGCGGCCCAGCGAGACGCCGCACGCCGAGGCGATGACTGGGTCCCGCTGGAGGAAGCGGACGCTCTTATTGATCAGGTGGCCGGCCGCCTGCCCGGCAACATCGCGATCGAGAGGGTGGTGGAGCATGCCAAGCGGAGCGTCCGCCGTGCCCGACAGGAGTAGCGTGGCTCCTGGAGGAACCGCCATGGCGCTACGTCGCGAGGATCTCAGCCCAGACCAGCTGGCCCACCAACAGGGACTCGATCGGTCGTGGGCGGGCGCACAGCGGGACCTGGCCGACCCCGAGGTCCGGGCCTACCTGGAGGCGTCCCTTCGGCGTCTCGATTCCCAGGAGCCGCCTCCCACGCTGACGCGCGAGGAGTTCCTGGCGCAGACGGCCATCGAAGACGAGTAATGCCCCTCGGGGATGTCGGGGAGTACCACCGCTGGGTCGACCGGGAGCGCCCATCGGCGGATGCACGGCGGGTGGCTCGCCACTTCCTCGCCGAGATCGGCGACGAGTCCTGGCGCTACCCGAGCGTGCCGATCGCCGAGCTGTCGAGCCAGCCCGAATACGAGGTGCGGCGAGCGGAGCTGCCGATCGACGGTGAGGTCAACCCGGTGGTGGTCTGGTACCGACACATCTACGCCACCGACGCCGTCGACCTCCTCGGCGTCACCAACCTCTGAGGATCACAAGGTGCCGGGTCATCTCCGGGCCGGGGCACCCGCGTCGCGGATCATCCGGATCAGCATGGCCCGAGGGGGAGGATGCATGGCCTCGGCTTCCTCGGCCCTTCCCGCCTCGATCAGTCGGGACATCTCGGCTCGTCGAAGTTGGATGTCAGCTTCCGCCGCGAGCTCGGTCTGGACCTCGTCCCACACTCGATGGCTCTCATCACCGGTGAGAGACCGGGCGACCTCAAGCAACGCTGCTGCGGTGGAGTTCGCCGACCACAACGTCTTCAGAGCGACATCGACGAGCCCATCGGCGCGGCGACCCGTCATCAGGTGGTTCGACCCTTCGAGCAGGGAGTAGAGGGCGCCCACCCGGCCGGCGTGGACTCGGTTGCTTGCTGCGACATAGGCCGGGCGCCGAGGGCAACTCGCTTCTCGAGATCAGCGAACGTCACCCGCTTCTTGCGCAGCCATCGCGCAGCCCAGCCGTACGGATGAGTCATGGCCACGCCGTGTTCGGTGGCTGCCCTTTCGGAACGCTCAGCGAACTGCCGCCGCAACGTGGTCGCCGCTCTTCCGGGCGGAAGGCGTACGAGCCGGCGACGGAGCAACCGGTGCATGTCGGTGGCGAAGGAGTCGAGGTACCGTCTCGAGACGCTCTGCGGGGCCTTCGTCAGGAACAGGGCGATCACCTCAGCCTCGTGCAGCGTGCGCCAGCGGGCCTCGGCTGCCGCCGGCCACCCCCCACGGAGCAGGTCGATGGTCTCGTTCGACACCAGGACCGAGAGGGCGTGAAGCTCGATCAAGGACTCGAGTCGCGGGGATCGGTCTGTCGGCGACACAGCCCGCATCACCTTGGCACTGAGGTACTGCCCGACTTCGAGCACTAGATCGACCGCGTCGAACCCTTCCTGTAGGGGTCCGATGCGTTCCTCGCAGAACCAGGCTCGGTAGTCGCGTCGGAGTCCGGCAAACTCCTGGACATGGTCGTCGAGCAAGTCGGCGACCGAGGTCCCCACGCGGATCGCGAGATCGACCTCGTCGTCTGCGACGCGGCGAAGTGCGCCGCGCGAGCGTCCGAGCCGACGTTCGGCGAGTGCCATCAACTCGTCGACCTTCGCTGCCGTGTCAGGTGGCTCGACCATGTGGTCTCTGGCTACACCTTCGGCCCTCCCGCTGCCGCTGGACGTCGAGAGATGGCGGGCGGCTCAAAGCGACGGCAGCGGGGTCCGCAGAGCTCGGCCTAGCCGAGCGGGCGCACGGAACAGTCTCGATGCACCTCGAAGCGGGTGGCACGAACCAAGAATCGGTCGCCGTACTCAAGGTCGTCTCGACCTTCGGGATCTCGACGGCCGGTGAGGTTCTTGCCAAACCATTGCACGCAGTACTGCCCGGGCTTGAGCGGCGGAGCATCGAAGTCTCTTGGATAGTGAGCGAAGTACACGCCCCGCCAGAAGCCGCTGGGTGGGTCGGCGCGCACCAGCGTGAACGCACCATCCGGGCCGTCCAGTTCGACCTCGGCTCCTTGAAAGAAGAGTTCGCGATCTGGATCGGCGAGGTTCTCGCGATGCCTCAGGGTCAGCCGCAGCTGGCCGTGGGGCATCAACACCGGCAAGAGCGCAACCCAATCCGGCTCGGGGGAGACCGACTCGGGCGGGGTGCGGGGCACGGCATCGGGCTTCGCTCGACGCGTCCTAGCCTTCGGGAGCGAGGGCCAGAGCAGATACACCAAACCCGACAAGACGATCATGGCGCTGAGGGCGAGCGCCGGAGGGAGCCACCAGCTGTGTCCATCATCGATGGTCTCGAGTGTCCCCGCGGT